>JAOPWA010000235.1 GCA_025965915.1 Dactylosporangium sp.
GGACGCGTGCGAGTTCGATCTCGGGACCGATCCGGTCCGCGCCGGGGCGGGTCGACTCACCACCGACATCCACCAGATCGGCGCCGTCGGTGAGCATCTGCCTGGCGTGCGCCACGGCCGCGTCGACGTCGGCGTACCGCCCGCCGTCGGAGAAGCTGTCCGGCGTCACGTTGAGGACGCCCATGACAACCGGATGTCGGGCGGCGAGCAGATCAGTCACAGTGATGACGTTACCTACCGCTGCTCAGATGCGCCGGGCGGCCGCCGTGGCAGCCTCGCCGGTAGCAACGTATCGGTCAGCTTGTTGATGAGAGGGCCTTCAACGTACTCTCTGCGAGTGGGCGCTATTCAGTCTGTTAACCACAGCGAACGCCTCCTACCAGGGCAAAAGCCTGGATAGCACGCAAGCCCGCTCCCGACACCGGGGTCCGGGTCAGCACCATCCCGCCCCATCATCGCGAGGCTGTACACGCGGCGGCGACCGCGTACCGGGAAGGTTGATCGATGATGCTAATAGAGGTCGGTCAGGCGATGTGGGGACATTCGCTGCCGCCGAGCACAGTCATCCTCGCGGCACCACCTGGCGAGATTAACACTGAAGGAATTCTCACCTTCTTCGCCAGCAAGATCGCACCGATCCTGCTGGCGATACTCGGAGTGATCTTCATCGGCCGGGCCAGCAAGGGTGAGGTCTCCCGGGTGTTGACCAGCTCAGCCATCGCCATCATCGGCCTGGCCTTCATCGCAGGCGCGGCGACACTTCTGATCGTCGGTGACTCATTGATCAAACTGGTGTTCAAGTAGGCCGACACGGGACTCCACGACCTGCGAGACAAGTAGGGCGACGATGCGGCTCCGTACCGACGACGACATTTATCGGGCCAGGCTCGTATACCTGGGCCCGCCCGGATACACCTTGCCGGTCCAGCTCCCATATGCCCAGTATGGACTCTTTGTCCTACTAGTGCCTTTCTACATGTTTCTGCACTGGCTCATTACCTTCCAGGGGCCTGATCTTTTCCCGGCCTGGGAGATCGCGCTCGCGATGGTGTCCACATCGCTGGTGTTCCGCTACGTCGACCCCGACCGGCCCGCCCGGATGGTCATCCGCACCGCGCTCACCGACTGGCGGCACACCCGGGAACCGGACCTTGAGCAACGCGACGCGCGCTTCGTCGCGCGCCGGGTACGCATCCGCGAGGAGTTGGCATGACGCGGGCAGGCTACGACGCCGAGCCGACCGGAGTCGAGGACGACCCGGGACACTCGGTCGACTACGACGGTGGCCTGCAGGCGGTGGCCGAAGGCGGTCGCATCGCCGTCCTTCAAGGCGGTGGATCGGGCGCGCCGGGTGACGACTGGTCCGCGCCCACCGAGGCCGGCGAGTCCGAGTTGCCAGCCGACATCGACTCGCCGTTTCTCGGCCTGGTCGGCCGCGAGTCACAGACCGGCACCAGCAGCCGCCACACCGTCACCCAGCTCACCGTCGAGCCCACCGGCCGGATCCTGGCCGCCGGGGACGACGACACCGATGACCGGAACACGGCGGCGTTGCCAGGCGGCGACACCCGCGAAGCGCTGGCCGACCCGGGCCGGCGTAGCCGCGTCAGCGATGCCATCGACCACTCCGACCGCCTTCGCGAGCCGGTCAATCGCCCCGCCACGGAACGCCCCGCCACGGACCGGGCGGGCCGTTCACAAAGGGACCGCAAGTCCGAGCGCCGGGTCACACGTACCCATGAACCATCGTCGAGCCCGACGGCACCGCCCCGCGGACGCAGCCTTCTGGAGAAGGCTCCGAAGCTCCGGCGCAGGGACCGTGACCCCGCCGTCGAACTGGCGATCACCGAGATCGCGGGGCATCTGACGTTCACCCCCAACTCCGTCACCGCCTGGTACTGGCTACCAGAGGTGCGGTGGGCGTTCCGCCCCGACGCCGAGCGCGAGGCGCTGCTGTCGGCCATCTCCGAGCAGTACGCGGGCCTGGCCGGCTTCCGCATCCACCTGCGCCGCACGAGCCGTCCGTTCCCGGCCGACCAGTGGGCCCGCGTGGTCGACGCGCACGCGCCGAACCCGCTGCCCGGTGTGCCGGGCGCACCGTCCTGGTCGGACCACCTCGTCGCGGCCCAGCAGCACCTGCTGTCGGTCAACCACGCCGAAGGCCAGACCTATCTAGGCATCACGTTCGCCCGGCGCACGCTCGGCGACACCATGTCCGAGAAGATCGGCCGGGTATTCGGCAAGGGTGTCACCGGCGGCGAGCGTCGCCGGATGGCACGCACCATCGAACAGTTCGACGAGGTACTCGGCGCATTCGGCATGCGGGGACGCCGGGTAACCGTCGAGGAACTGGAGTGGTTGTTGTACCGGTCGGTCGCGCTCTGCATGCAGCCGCCGGTCGGGCTGTCCCCTGTGGAGAGCGGCACGTGGGATCGCGGCGACCTGCTGGCCCTCACCGAGCAGATCGAGCGCTACCGCACCCCGTACGGCTCGACCGTCAAACTCGTCAACCGGATGACCGGCGAGGAACGCCACGTCGCCGTACTGGCGGTGGGCCGGATGGAGCCGCTGGACATTCCCGAGCGCCACGAGCCATGGCTGCATTTCCACGAGCGGCTGCCGTGGCCGATGGAGCTGTCCTCGCGCGTGGACATCCTCGGCCCGTCCGACTCCTTCCGTAACCTCGAGCACCGGCTCCGCCTCATTCGCTCCCAGCAGATCGACTACGCCGAACACGGCATCGACGCGCCGCCGGAACTGGAGCGCCTGGCCAAGCGGGCGCTGACCATCGGTGATGACATCACCACCGGCCTCCCGGTGGACTCATCGAGGGCACATGGCTGGCACCGCATCGCGGTCAGCGGACGAACCCGGGAGGAGTGCCTGGAGCGTGCGCGGCGGCTGACCCAGCTCTATGCCCGCGAGATGCGCGTCTCCCTGCAACACCCCAAGAACCAGGACTGGCTGGCCCGCGAGTTCATCCCCGGCGAGCCCCTCGCGAACACCGGATACCTGCGGCGCATGCCGATCAAGCTGTTCGCCGCAGCGCTACCCCAGGCCGCGTCGACCGTCGGCGACCGCCGGGGCGACCTGATCGGGCGGACCTCCGGGACGTGCCGGCGCCCCGTGTTCCTGGATCTCCACTTTCCGATGGAAGTACGGGAGCGTTCCGGCCTGGCCGTCTTCGTCTCCGAACCCGGTGGCGGCAAGTCGACGCTGCTGGGCTCACTGGGCTACCTGGCCGCGCGGCGCGGGGTACAGGTGACCCTGCTCGACCCGTCCGGACCGCTGGCCCGGCTGTGTTCGATGCCGGAGCTCGCGCCGTACTCCCGGGTGCTCAACCTGACCGGTTCGGAGCAGGGCACCCTCGCGCCGTACGCGCTGATCCCCACCCCGCTGCGCTCCCACTTCGCGACGAGCCCGTCCGGTGACCGCGAGTTCGAGATCGCTGTTTCCAACGCCCGGGCCGAACGGCGGATGCTCGTACAGGACATCTGCATGATGCTCGTCCCGCCGCAGGTCGCCCGGGAGGCCTCGACCGCCACCCTGCTGCGGCACGCCGTACGCCAGATCCCGGCGGAAGAGACGTCCACGCTGGACGACGTGGTCGCGCTGCTTCAGGGCATCGGCGACGACGAGTCCCGGGAGTTGGGCAACCTGCTCCTGGACACCGCCGAGATGCCACTCGCGACGCTGTTCTTCGGGCGCCCCGCAGAGGGCGCGCTGTCATCGGACACGGCGCTGACGGTCATCACCATGGCCGGGCTCCGGCTGCCAGACCTGAAAATCGAGCGCGAGTACTGGTCGGCCGAGGAGTCGCTCGCCCTGCCGATGCTGCACACCGCACACCGCCTCGCCGTACGCCGCTGCTACGGCGGCGACATGAACCAGCGCAAGCTGGTCGGCCTGGACGAGGCGCATTTCATGGAGGGATGGCGCTCCGGCCGCTCCTTCCTGGTCCGCCTCGCCCGGGACAGCCGCAAGTGGAACCTTGCGGCGCTGGTCGCCTCACAGAACCCGCGCGACATCCTCGGCCTCGACGTACAGAACCTCGTATCCTCGGTGTTCGTCGGCCGTATCGCCGAAGACACCGAGATAGCCGAGGAGGCCCTGCGTCTGCTGCGCGTGCCGACCGGCGTGGGATACGAGCAGACGCTCGCCGCGCTGTCGCAGGCGGATGCTTCATCACAGTCACGGTTGGGTTTCCGTGAATTCGTGATGCGGGACGTCGACGGACGCGTACAGAAAGTGCGCGTCGACGTGTCGTACGTCGAGGGCCTGCTGAAGTACCTGGACACAACGCCAACGGCCGCCGGCCCCGCGCCGGTGTTGCCACCTGCCCAGCCCGACGAGGCGGAGGACTGATAGGTGGAGGCGAAGCTCCAGCACCGGGTGGCTTCCCTGGTGCTGGCCGTGTTCGTGGGCGCGGTGGCAAGCCTGTTCGGGGGGGTGGGTCCGGCCGCGGCCGGGCCGGTCACGGAGGGGCCCGGCGTCCTGTGCACCACCGACGAGTGGCGCAACCCCGCCAACTTCGACAAGTGCGTGGGCCAGTTGCAGGATCTGAGCCAGTCACGGGTCCAGTGCGTGACGGCACCTACGCCAGGCGCCCCCGACTCGGGAATGGCCGGCTGGTTCGCCTCCCGGTCCGACTCGTACGACAAGCCCGGCCCCAAGGGCCTCTACACCCGGTACGGCTACGCCGGGTACGACTACACGACGTATGACATCGGTTGTGCGCAAACGGTAATGCATCCGGACTACAAGTTCGAGAACACGGTGTCGAATGGCGAATTCATGGTCGCGACGGGGGTCATCGGCGCCTCGAACGCACTGCGGGAACGCGCCTGGAACCCGAAGTCGATGTGGGGTTGGGCCGACCCACTCGTCGAGCGCGCGACCAAGGCTGTTTACCTGAAGGTGTTCACCGTGTTCGGGGCGATCACGCTGGCCATCATCGGTCTCTACCTGCTGTGGCGCTCCCGCCAGTCGGACCTGTCCAACGCGATGACGACGGCCGGCTGGGCAGTCCTGGTCATGATGGTCATCACGGCCATCGCCCAGTGGCCGACCTGGTCGGCAAACCTGGCCGACAACACTCTGGTGGGGTCGCTCGGGGTGATTCATGATGCTGTCGGACCGCCCTCGCAGGACACGCCCGCTAACCAATGCCGGAACCCGGACCCACAGGGCTGTATCGATCATCGCCTACCGGCCGTACGGGCCAGTGACACCGCAAGTGACGGCATGCTCTACCGAAACTGGCTGCGCGGCGAACTCGGCTCAGCCGACAGCGAGACCGCGAAGCGGTACGGCCCGGTCCTCTACGACGCCAAGTCCTTCACGTGGGGCGAGACGCAGGACATCCGAAAGGATCCCAAGCAGCGTCAGGTCCTGATCGACCAGAAGCAGAGGCGCTGGATGAAGGTCGCCGAGCAGATCAAGCAGGACGACCCGGAAGCGTACGAGTACCTTCAGGGCACCAGGGGCATGGAGCGCATCGGTGCCGGCTTCATCGCGATCCTGGCTTCCCTGTTCTTCGCGATGTTCGACATCACCGCCTCGATCCTCGTCCTTCTAGGCTTCCTCATATTCCGGTGGGCCGTCATCGCCGCACCGATTCTGGGCACCGTCGGTCTGCTCCGCCCCGCCAGTGGCGGTTTGCGTCGGCTGGCCAATGCCGTGGTCGCGGCGATCTTCAATATCATCATCTTCGGTACGGGCGCGGCGGTCTATCTGTTCGCGGTGGATCTGATCATGGGCACCGCGTCTCTGCCCGGATGGCTGCAGGTCGTCCTGATCTGGCTCACGGGTGTGGTCGGCTGGCTGCTGCTGCGGCCGTACCGCCGCATTACACAGCTTGGCGGCAAGGACTCCTCGGGAGCGGTCACCTCGGTCGGCAGTTGGCATCGGCTGTTCTTGCGGGACGTGCGCCAGGCGGCTGCCCTCAGGATCGTCGAGGGGGGCGGCACCAATGAGCCGGTCGGCGCTCAGCGGGGCGTCCTGGCACAGACCACTCAACGGCCCGAATCGCGCAGCGAGTCGGTGGTGGTCGCCGGCGGCGGCGCCGCCGGCTCTACGGTGGCCGAGCGTCCCGAGACGGGCACCAGCCGGGAACCGGCGACCGCCGGATCGGCAAACGCGCCGCGCCGCCGCGCCGAGGGCGGCCAGCGCTGGACAGAGCCGGACGTGGCGGACAGCCCTCCGACGTACACCGTCTACCGGCCGGACTCCGGAGACGTGACCGTACCGGCGACTTCGGTCCAACGGCCGGAGTCCGCGAAGACGCCCAGGTGAGATGAGATGCGCCCGATCCTGCGACTGCTCGGTACTCGCTACGGGATAGCCCTCGTGCTCACCCTGCTCGTGCTGGGCGTTGTGGGGATCATGCGCGGGGTGGCCGGCTCGTATCGGCAGACGTTGGGTCCCGCGGTCGAGCCGTCGCGCAGCAGCATCGACCCGACCGCGGGAGATGACAGCCTACTCACTCCCGACAGCCCCGCGCCTCCGAGCACCAGCCCCGGCGCGTCGGAGCCGGCCACCGTCGCTACCAACTTCATGCGGGCATGGCTCAACCACGCCGGCGTCACTCCCGAGCAGTGGCGCGCGGGCTTTGCCAAGTACGCCACCTCCGCACTGCGCGACAAGCTCAAGGACACCGATCCCGCCGGCGTACCGGCGCTGCGGATGACCGGCCCGGTTGCCATCCAGAGCCGCGCGGATCGGTTCGTCGAAGCGAGCCTTCCGGTGGACTCGGGCACGGTACGACTGCGGCTCCTCGCTACGAACGGTCGGTGGCTCGTCGACGGAGTGGACTGGGAGCGCACATGACGACCGACGCCCAGGAACCCAGACGGGTGCGCATCGGCCTGGTCGTCGCACTGACGGCGGCACTGGCCCTGTTGTGCTGCGGCGGCGGCACGGCCGCGTTCTTCCTGGACGGGTTGAATGGTTCCACCAATTCGCAGACCTTTGGGGCGGACTGCGGCAAGCAGGGGCTGATCATCGACCCTAACCACACATTCGAACGGATCGGCTCGCTGGGCGATGTCCAGATGCGTAATGCCGCCACCATCATCGCCGTTGGCCAGAAGCTGAACGTGCCGCCGCGCGGCTGGGTGGTAGCCATCGCGACCGCGCTGCAGGAGTCGGTACTGACCAACCTGGGTAACCTGGGCGCCCAGAACGACCACGACTCCCTGGGCCTGTTCCAGCAACGTCCCAGTCAGGGCTGGGGAACTCCCGAAGAGATCATGAACCCGGAGTACTCCTCCAGGAAGTTCTACGACAAACTGATGGCGGTCGCCGGCTGGGAGAAAATGCAGCTGACCGACGCCGCCCAGAAGGTGCAGATCAGCGCCTACCCCGATGCGTACGCCAAACACGAGGCCCTCGCTGCGTTGATCGTCAATAAACTCGCCGACGGAGCCGCCCGCGCGGCGGGCTCGCTGGTCAACCTACGGTGTGTCTTCCCCGGCGAAATTTCGGCGTCCGGCTGGACGATTCCAGTGCGCGCCCTTGTCGGGTCGGGCTTCCGCACCGCCGACCGGCCCAACCACTTCGGTGTCGATCTCGCCGTGGACAAGGGGACGGAGGTACACGCGGCGTCCGCCGGAGTCGTGATCACCGTCCAGTGCAACGCCTCATCCTCGAACGGTGGACCGTGGAGCTGCGACATCGACGGCTCGGCCGCAGTCCGCGGTTGTGGCTGGTACGTCGACATCCTCCACGCCGGTAACGTCATCACGCGGTACTGCCACATGGTCCGCCGGCCAGAGGTCACAGTCGGTCAGACCGTAACCGCCGGCCAGCCGATCGGATACTCGGGTTCGAGCGGTAACTCGTCCGGCCCGCACCTCCACTTCGAGGTGCACCTCAACGGCGACTCCAGCAATAATGGTGCAATCAATCCCGTGCCGTACATGCAGCAGATGGGTGCCCCCCTCGGCATGACCGCACCCGTAGGGACGACATCGCCATGACCGATCCGCTCTCCGACTGGGATTTCGATGCCCTGTCCACCCCGCCGGCGCCAATCGTGCCGCAGCCAGCCGGCACGCAGCAGTCTGTCCGTGGGCGGCGGGTCATTATCGGCCTTCCAGGACTCGGCTGGCGGGGCGATATGCGGGCCGACTCGCCGGTGGTGCAGGGCAGCCGCACCTATCTGCCGGTGCTCCCGGAGCAGGAGTGGTACCGCTCAGAGGCTGAACAGATCGAAGCGTTCGCGCCCATGGTGCCTATCGAGCGGGTGTGGGTGGAGACTGTCGCAGCATCGTCCACCATGGAGCAGGTTGGTGGGCGGGACCTGATTTCACGGCTCGTATCGCTCGACGCACCACCCCGTCGGGAACCCGTGCCAGCGCGCGACGTCGCCTCCCTGACCGGCCGACGGGTGGTCAAAATGCCGGGCCCCGACGACAAGACCGGCCGCCACCAGCGAGACCTCCGTGCCGTCACCGAGCCGTATGCCAGCTCCGACGGCGACCTCTGCGTTCGCGTCACGACGGAGCTGGACTGGTATCGCTGGGCTTGGAGCGGCAAAGCCCCGAAGACCCTCGAGGTACCCGTGCATCTGCTCTGGCTGGAGTAGTCAGCCACTCCGTTGAGCCCCACATACCCGCCAGCCGGTGTTTTGCTGCCGCAACGCGAAGCTCCATTGTTGAAACGACTCCGATGACTGGCCGGTCTGCTCGGGCACCTCGGTTTTCAGGCGCACTGTGACCGTCCCCGTACCTTTGCGCTCCTCGGCCACGAAGTTTTCCCAGCCGACCGTGATCCGGATCCCAAATCGCTTCTCACG
>JAOPWA010000238.1 GCA_025965915.1 Dactylosporangium sp.
CCCGCATCGCAAGGGCCTGCGACGACTTCGCTCGCCGCGACCACCGCGTCAACGTCTGCCGCTCATCATCGGAAAGCACCAACAAACCCTGCGCCCTACCCGGCATACATCAACTGTAGTCGAATTAACGACTCAGCACACTAGCGTTACGGCACGCCTCGCTGAGCCACACCTCGCTCGGCCTGAAGGGCGGCACACTGGCCCGCATCCCGCCCGGCTCATCAGGCTGAGCGCGGCGGTGCTGAACACGTACCTGATCAGAGCCTTGCAACCGCCGATCGCCGTACGAGTCAGTGGCGGGTCAGCAGTTGTAAGGTGACGCTCTTGCAGACGCCGGCGCCGTAGGACAGACCGAGCGAGCCCGGGTAGCGGGTGAGGACGGCGAGCACGAAGTCGTCGTGCACGGCGAGGCAGTTGACGTGCCACAGCCCGTCGGTGTAGATCAATGTCCAGCCGTTCTTGATGGAGGTTTGGGCTGCGACATCCGCCGGCAGCCCGTCGATGATGCCGAAGCGGCCCTCACCTTCGACCTGACGCATCTGGTCGAGCACCCACGCGGTCCATGTCGGTCCTGCCGCCCGGCCGTCGGCCACGCATTGGCCCAGACGTACGGCGTCCCGGGCCGATATCTGGGTCATGCTCCACCAGCCGGAATGGGCTCTGGTGTCGGTCAACCCACAGATGCTGATCATTCGACGGACCACCGCGTCACCGCCGTCAGCGCGGTAGATGTCTTCAGCCGCGTCGTCGTCGCTGTCGCGGATCATCCTGCTCAGTTCATCGAGACGCTGCTGGGTCGGCTGCCGCCCTCCAAGCAGACGCAGATAGTCCGATGTGATCCAAGTCTTGATCATCGACTCGGTGGTGTTTGTGCCATTGACGTCGTTGGCGGAACCGACGACCACACCGGTATGCCGATCAAGCAGGGCCCACGAAAAGAAGCCCGGCACTTGCATCGAGACGGGTCCGGGGACAAGCAGCGGCCCGTATTGAACCGTCGGCGCCGCTGACGGTGTCACTGTTGGTGTCGGCTCCGCACCAGGGGCGGCGGCCTCGAAATGGCTGACGCCACCATTGATATCCGGGTTGACCCAGGCGGGGCTGGCGTTCGCGCGCAACTGGACCAGCCCGGCAGCCGCCGTGATCGCTATGGCCGTGATAACGGCGCCAATGACTACCGACCCAACCCTGGGCAGGCCCTTCCCGGGTCGACCGGGCCGAGCCGCGGCGCGGGCCCGTCGGCGCCCGGTCAGCTTGCGGGTACGGCTTGCCGAACGGTAGTGCCCGGCACCAGGTCGCGCATCGGTGGCACTGGTAGCGCCGGGGAATCGCATTGGAGCACCTCTCAGCCGACGTGCCGACATTTCTCCAGTCGGCGTCGATGCGCCGACCACTCCTCCAGGTAGCCCCCACCGGCTCAATGCCGCGTCGAACAGACCTCGGAGCCGGCTTGGATAACCATGCGAAGCCGCTGGGTACACGGCCGCGGAGGGCAGGCATTAACTCAACGCGAGCGAATGGGCACTGTTGCAAATAAGCAATCTTCAAGATCACTGGCCGCAAACTTCTCGTGAGACCGAATTCCGTCACTCAACTCGGCCTAGTCCTCCAACGGCCGCGGTATTCGCGGTGGGTGGAGTCCGGCGTCTCTAAACTGGGACAGCGGGGTGCGCGCCGCGCCGGCCGGTGTCGATCGCAGGAGGCGCGTTAGCGTGCCGATCATGACAGGCGCGGCCACCGTGTGATCATCGATGGTTTGTGGGGACAACCGAAGATCGTGCAGTGGCCGCGGGTCACAGCGTCGACCCTGGCCGATGGTGGACCGACGTTGCCATGCTGCGCCATCAGGCAAGCAGGGGTGCCGCTACAGAACCGCGTTTGATGAGTGTTGCGGTAAAGAGGTGATTTCTGTTGCCTCCGTTGTCGTTATTGATTCGCCGGGCGAGGATTCGTGCCGCCTCACTTCCGACGTCATAGATGGCTGCACGACGACGGTCAGGGGCGGGCTGGTGATGCTGGTCCAGTCCGAGTCGTCGAAGGTCAGCACGGAAACGTCTTCGGGTATCGACATCCCAAGCGCTCGGTCAAGGGACCCCGACCATCTACAGCACACCGCAAGCCGGTCCGGTCCACCTTGGCGCCAAGTACAGCCAGCGATCATGTCACGTGCATTGCATCCGGAATGCACATCCGTTTCGCGAGGAAACTCACCAATTGGGCGAGGCCGGAGACACCGCCGATTCACCCGTCTGCCGCCGCAGCACCGCCACCTCGTGCCGCAGCACTTGTCACCCCACAGATCGTTGCCGCGCTGGCCGCCGCGCTCGACATCAGCGCGGCGGCCAGCGCGCCCACTATGTGATCAGCAGTTCACCGTGTCGACATCGTTCCGTCTACCCAGGCAGCGATGATCTCGCCGTGGCTGGCGATCTGCGCGTCCTGTCGATCTATGAAGGCTTCTTCGCCGGTGGTGCCCGGGCGTTGCACAGCAACGTCGTGACCGGGCTCCACGAAGGAGGCGGGCAAGTGCACTCTGTGCTCAGCATCCACCGGGAGATGCGGCGGGAGACCATCCTCCAGAAGATGGACGACGACCCTCGCTACCGCTCGCTCAGCGCCGCTGGTGTACGGGTAACGTCGCTCGGACGTAGCCCCGGCAGCGCCACCGACCCGGCAACCTTCAGCTCGTCGGAACTAGCCACGGCAGCCTGGCATGCGACGCGCGCCGACATCATCCTCTCCCTCAAGGAACAACCCCTCCGCCTCATCAACCAGGCCGACTTCCCACGCAAACCCGTGATCGTCTGCCTTCACAGGTCCGATCCGGAAAACCAGGGAAGCGCCCTGGCCGAGCTCAACACCGCAATCGCCGACGGTCGGGTTGCCGCCTGCATCTGCTGTGCAGAATCCACCAAAGCCGCTTACCACGCGGCGGGCATTCCGTCCGGCATGCTCCACGTCATCCCGAATGGCGTTGACCTGGCACGGTTTCGGCCTGCCCCGTCCAGCAAGCGTGCCCTGCTACGTCGATCGCTAGGTGTACCGCCGAGAGCAACCGTGATCGCCTTCGCGGCACGCTACGCCCCGATGAAGAACGTGTCGTTGTTCCTCGAATCCGCCCGGACCTACCTGAAGCGGGAGCATCGAGGCCACATCCTGATGTGCGGCGCGGGGATGAGCGCGGCCAACGCCGAACTGTGCGGCGACATAGACACCGTGTTCGCCGGCGAGCGCAGGCTCCTGCATCGCCTACACCTGCTCGGAGTGCGCCACGACATGGAGGCCGTCTACGCCGCCGCCGACGTGGTTTCCCTCACGTCCTCCATCGGCGAGGCGGCACCGCTGTGCCTCATTGAGGGAGCGATGTGCGGTGCCGTCCCGGTTGCCACCGACATCGGCGATTGCGCGGCGATCGTGGCCGGTCATGGCATCATCACACCACGCGACCCCGACGCGATCAGCGCCGCGTGGACCGAGGCGGTCAGCCGCCGCGCCGAATTCACGCCCTCCATCGCACGTAGCCGCGAGCGATTCAGCCACACTCGCATGATCGCCTCCTACGCCGCGTTCATCGACCGTATTTACCAAGAGGTGAGCGCCGCGGCTCCTGGACGTCACTGACCTTGGCGGGGACCAATACCTGCGCCGCCAGGTCCCCACCTCGCTGATAGTGGACTGACGACCGGGCCGATGCGGACACGTCCAGCGACAGTGCCAGTCCATCGCGGGTCGTCAGAAAGCCAGCGACTCATCCACGTAGGAGTTCTGTGGGAGTACGCCCGGCAACCCAGTCGCAAGGAGTTGGCCGCCACCACGCTGCTTGCGCTGCCGCTCGTGGACGCATCAGTGAAGATTCGCACCGGTCCTCCGGACGACGGTGACGGGCCCGACGCGGCGCTCGAGGTGTGGGCGGGCCAACTTCCCCTCGCCAGCGTGTGGCAGACGCCGGTACCCGATCCCTTGGTGCCGCCGGCCGTGCCGTTGCCCGCGCACATCAGCGGTCGTGTCGCCACACGGCTCCACTAGCCGAGATCGAAACCTGCGGAGCCGACCGTCGCCTCGTACGGGTCCAGAGGTCATGCTGACGATCAAGGGCGGCGGTTCGGCCGGGCGGTTGAAAGTGTGGAACGTAGTCCTTCGAGATAGGTCTCGAGGATCGTCCGGAAGACCTCGTCCTCGTCCTCGAGAGCGGTGGCTACGTGGGTGCGGACCATCGACTGCGTGGCAGGGCCCTGCGCAGGGGTGGCGTAGACACGCAGGCCGATCGCGACGTCCTGCTCCTGGAGATCGGTGGGAAGGCTGAGCAGGGTCGCGGTGATACCGATATGCCCGAGCACGACCTCGGCGAACGCCCGACCGTGACGGGCGGCCGCCTCGGAATCGAGTCCGGCCTTCGTCAGCTCGGCGGTGATCGTGTCGACGAGCTGCATCTCGGCCTCGCCTCCAGTGAAGCGGGACGCCGACTGGGCCCCGAGCGCGGGACGCGCGAGGTAGGCCCGCCGCATGGACCACGCTGCGCTTCGCAGCGTGTCTAGCCAGCTCTTGCCAGGCTCGATCCCGGCGACCGCTTCGGCCATGATCTGGTCGCCCATGGCGAGCAGGAGTTCGTCCTTGTTGCGGAAGTGCCGGTAGAGCGCAGTGGGGTCGGCCCCGAGCGCGCGTCCGAGGCGGGTGAGGGTCAGGGACCTCGCCCCCTCGCTGTTGGCCAATTGCATGGCCGTCTCCAGGATGAGCTCCCGGGAGAGGCTCACCCGCTCCCTCGTCCGTGGCAAGCGAGTGGGCCCTGACGTCGAATCCGGGGAGGCCACGGGTCCGGCATCGGATTGCTTCGCCATCGGAGTCTGTCCCCTCGTCGTGGTCGTGCTGACGCCAGCAGATCACGCCGCCGTGACACTCGCCTGCTCGCGGGTGGAGGCGCGGGTGTGCCCCCGGCGACGGCGATGCGGGTCGGCGCGCGACACGGCAGCAAACTCTCGGTGACACCGAGGCACATCAGTTCTGCATAGGCGCACTCCTCGCGGTGATTCCGGACTGCAGCCGCGGGATTTGCCGGATGAGCCGAACCGATGTGGTGGACGCGGCGTCCAGTGAAACGGTAGTCAATGGGACTGTCAATGGCGTTGACAGTCCCATTGACCAGGGCGTACATTTCGGCGCCATCGTCGATCACGCTCGACCCGCCGTTAACCGGCGGCCGCGGAGGAGGCGCCGTGAGCGCAGATCTGGCCATCGTGGGGGCGCGGTCCGCACCATGGATCCGGAGCTTCCCCGTGTGGACGACGAGCTCCCGATCGGTGCCAGCCGGCCATTGACCGCAGCGGAGGTCCTCGCCGACCTGCCGGTACGGCTGACCACGCTGGACGGGCAGATCGTCCACCACGACGCCGGCTGAGCCGGTCACGAGCTTCACGACAAGGGGCAGGATGCGACCCACTCCGTCCGAAAGGGACCGTCTGCTGCTGTTCACCGCGGCCGAGCTGGCTCGGTCGCGGCGTGCTCGCGGGCTGCGGCTGAACGTGCCGGAGGCCATCGCGCTGGTCGCTGACACGGCCGCCGAGGTCGCCCGGGACGGCAGGCGCCTGCCCGAGGCGATCACCGCCGGCCAGGCCGTACTAGGCCCCACCGACGCCCCTGGCGCTGTGCTCACCGACGACCCCCAGGACCTAGGCGGCGGCGTCCCCCCGGAGGATGTGGTCACCGTCGAAGTCGTGAACACCGCCGCCGTCCCGATCAGCGTCACCTCGCATTTCCATTTCTTCGAGGCGAACCCGCACCTGCGGTTCGACCGCGCCGCGGCGTACGGCCGTCATCTCGCCATCCCGGCAGTACATCCGTGCGGTTCTCCCCGGGCGGCCGGACGGCGGTCACCTTGGCCCCGATCGGCGGTCGGCGGGTCGTCGTCGGCTTCGCCGGGTTGGTCGACGGCCCGCTCGACGCTGCGGGCGGCCGGGAGCGGGCGTTGGAGCGAGCGCGGGCCTGCGGCTACCTGGGAGCCGGGGAGGCCGGGTGAACCGGCAGAGCGCGGCAGCGTTGTACGGGCCGAGCACCGGCGACCGGGTCCGGTTAGGCGACAGCGATCTCGTCGTGGAGGTGGAGTCGGACTCACAGCGCGCGGGACGAGTTCCTCATGGCTTCGGGCGGACCGGCCGGGACGGCCTGCTGATGCAGGCGGTCCCCGTACGCGAGAGCTGTGACCTGGTGGCGGACACCCTCGCCGTCCTGGACGGGCGGACCGTGCACGCCTTCCACGTCGAGGGCTGCGGCGGCGTCCCGATGCGCAGCGAGCCGGCCGACCGCATCGACCTCAACCGGCTCTACCTGCTCTGACCACGGCCCACAATCGCTTCGCCCCACCGACCCAGCTCTGGAGGACCCAATGGACCGCAACCGGCTCACCGCCCTGCTCATGCGCGAGCGCGACAACTACGCGCGACGCAACCCACGGTCGGCGGCGGCGTACGCGCGGGCCGAGCACCTGTTCGGCCGGGTACCGATGACCTGGATGAACAAACAGGCCGCCGGCTTCCCGCTGTACCTGGACTCCGCGCGCGGCAGCCATGTCGTCGACCTCGACGGTCATGACTACGTCGACCTGTGTCTCGGCGACACGGGGGCGATGGCCGGACACAGCCCGGCGGCGGTGACCGAGGCGGTCACGCGCCGGCTGACCACCCTCGGCGGAGCGACGGCGATGATGCCGACCGAGGACGCCGAATGGGTCGGCGCCGAACTGACCCGCCGGTTCGGCCTGCCGAGGTGGAGCTTCTCGCTGACCGCGACGGATGCCAACCGGTGGGCGATCCGGTTGGCGCGTGCGGTCACCGGCCGGCAGAAGATTCTGGTCAACAGCTACTGCTACCACGGCAGCGTCGACGAGTCGCTCATCGTCGTGGGCGACGATGGTGACGGGGTCAGCCGGCCGGGCAACGTCGGCGCCCCCTGCGACGTGACACTGACCAGCCGGGTGGCCGAGTTCAACGACGTTGACGGGCTCGCGCGGCAGCTCGCCCACGGCGACGTCGCCGCCGTGCTCATGGAGCCTGCGCTCACCAACATCGGCATCGTGCTGCCCGAGCCCGGCTACCTCGACGCGGTGCGGGAGTTGACCCGCCAGCACGGCGCTCTTCTCATCAACGACGAGACGCACACGTTCTCGGCGAGCCCGGGTGGCTGTACGGGCGCCTGGGGCCTCGCACCGGACATCGTCACCATCGGCAAGGCCATCGGCGGCGGAGTGCCCATCGGCGGGTACGGCCTGTCGAGCGAGTTGGCCGATGCGATTCTCGGCCGCGACGACCTGGACCTGGTCGACATGGGTGGGGTCGGGGGGACCCTCGCGGGCAACGCGCTGTCGGTCGCCGCCGCGCGGGCCACCCTCGAGCACGTGCTCACCGATGCCGCGTTCGAGCAGATGACGGCGCTCGCCACCACATTCACCGCCGCGGTCACCCAGGTCATCGAGGCCCACGCCCTGCCATGGTCGATCAGCCAGCTCGGCGCGCGGGCCGAGTACCGGTTCACCAGCCCGGCCCCGCGCGACGGGTCATCGTCGGCGCGAGCAGCCGACTCCGAGCTGGAGGACTACCTGCACCTGTACCTGACCAACCGCGGCGTGCTGCTCACCCCGTTCCACAACATGGCGCTGATGTCGCCGGCAACCAGCGCCGGGGACGTGGACCTCCACACCGAGGTGTTCACCGCGGCCGTCGCGGAACTTCTGGCATGAGCGTCGCCCGCGCCTGGGCCGGCCAGGTCGCCCTGGTCACGGGAGCCGGCAGCAGCAGCGGCATCGGCTTCGCCTGCGCGCACCGGTTGGGAGCCCTCGGCGTGCGTCTCGCGCTGACCTCGACCACGGACCGGGTGCGGCAGCGGGCCGCCGAGCTGGCGGCCCTGGGCATCCCCGCCACCGGCTATGTCGCCGACCTCACCGACCCCGACCAGGCCGCAGACCTGGTGGCGGCTGCGGTAGCCGACCATGGGCCGTTGACAATTCTGGTCAACAACGCCGGCATGACCTCCCTCACCAGCCCGGAGTCCCTGGTCCCGGCCACCAACATGAGCGACGATCAGTGGGAGCACGGACTGCGCCGCAACGTCTCAACCGCCTTCTACGTAAGCCGCGCCGCGCTCCCGGCGATGTGCGACGCCGGGTACGGGCGCATCGTGAACGTCGCCTCCACCTCCGGCCCAGTGACGGCCTACCGGCACGACGCGGCCTACCACGCAGCCAAGGCAGCGGTGGTCGGCCTCACCCGGGCCCTGGCCGTCGAGACGGCGTCGCGCGGTATCACCGTCAACGCGGTGGCCCCGGGCTGGATCGCCACCGGCTCGGCGACGGAGCATGAGCTGGCGGCCGGTGCACGTACACCGGTCGGAAGGTCCGGTACCCCGGACGAAGCCGCAGCCGTGGTCGCGTTCCTGGCGGCCCCGGACGCCAGCTACGTCACCGGGCAGCTTTTCGTCGTCGACGGAGGCAACTCGATCGCGGAGGATCATACGTAAGGAGTGCGTTGCCTTGGCCGTTGCTTCGAAACGGGCGGCAACACAACCATGGGCCGTCCAGTCAGACGGAGAGACGTCGTCGCACGTCCTGGTTGCCGCGTAGTTTGCTGGCCGGACCGGCGAGTTCGACGCGGCTGACCTCAAAGCTGCGACGGTTCCCCGGCATCCACGGATGGGCCTGAGCTACGCCAGATTCAGGTTCCTCGTCGCAGGGGTGGCCGAGTCGATCGCGGACGCGGAGGTGATCCAGTCGTTGATGAGCGCGGCGCAGCCGATCAGCCCCTGACGGTCGGCGAACGTGCTGGCGACGATTCGTAGCTGGCGGGTCGCGAGCGCGGTTGATAGTTGGTACACCGACTCGCGCAGGCCCGCGACGAACGGCTCGTACGCGCTGGCCAGGTCGCCGCCGATGACGACGACCTCGGGGTTGAGCAGGGTGACCGCGGCCGAGAGCACTTCCCCGACGCGGCGGCCGGCGTCGCGGATCATCCCGAGCGCCTCCGGGTCACCCTTGAACGCGATCGCCACCGCGTCACGAACATGCTTGACGTCGCGCCCCAACCCCTGCAGCGCCTTGACGATGGCCCAACCACCAGCGACCGCTTCAAGGCAGTTGGTCTGCCCGCATCGGCACAGCACGGGTGGCTCGACCCGGATCGGCACGTGGCCCAGCTCGCCGGCGGCGAACAGCGCACCACGCTGCAGCACCCCACCCATCACGATGCCGATGCTGATCCCGGTCGAGGCCTTGACCATGATCATGTCGGGAACGCCGCGCAGCGGACCGCGGCGTTCGGCCATAGCCATGACGTTGACGTCCTTCTCCACCAGAACGGGAACGTCCAGCTCGCGGCGGAACAACTCGCGCAGCGGAATTCCGTCCCAGGACGGCAGCGCGGTCGAGCTGACCATCGCTCCCAACTCGGGGTCAACGCAGCCCGGTACGCTGACCCCGACGCCGCGTACCTCGGACAACTCACGCCCGCAGTCGGTTACCATCTGATACAGCTGGTCCACCACCGGCGGCAGGCAGCGCTGCGGGCCGATCCCCTGGTCGACCTCCATCGAACACTCGGCCAGCACAGAACAGCCCAGGTCGGCCACCGCCAGCTGGATCCGGCTCCGACCCACTGACGCGGCCAGCACTATCCCGCCCGCGGCGTTGAACCGGAGCCGTCCGGCCGGCCGTCCGCCGGTCGACTCGGTGCCCGACTCCTCCACCAGCAGGCCCTGCGCGAGCAGTTGGCCGACCCGAGCAGTCACCGCGGTGCGCGACAGACCGGTCATCCGCCCGATGTCGGTCCTGCTCAGCCCGCCCTCGGCCAGGATCAGCTGCATGATCTCGCCCGCTGTCGGCGGGTGGTCGATGAGGCGACGGCGGTCGGCAGCGGCATCGGGCAGGGTCACCAAGGAAGTAGACCATTGTCCAGTTAGGTACGACAAGGACACCTGACGTTCCACTTACGTTTTCTAAGTACGGAAGTTCTTGCGCTTGACGTCGGAAGTGCCCTACCGTAACGAGAGATATTCCGACGAACGGTGGGTGGCGCAATGTCCTTCACGAGAGTCGCCGCCTGCGACTTCGTCGTCTTCGGTGGCACCGGCGACCTGGCCATGCGCAAGCTGTTACCGGCTCTCTACCTGCGTGACATCGACGGTCAACTGCCGGCGGAGTTCCGCATCATCGGGGTATCCCGCGCCGGCTTGGACAGCGACGGTTACCGGGGCAAGGTCGAAGCCGAGCTCAATGCGCACGTGCCGACGGCTGCGCTGTCCGCCGCGGCGGTGGCCTCGTTCCTCCGCCGGCTGCACTTCATCAGCGCCGACGCCGACGGCAGCGGCGACTGGCCGGCACTTGTCGATCTGCTGGCCGAGGCGCATCAGCGAACTCGCGTGTTCTACCTGTCCTGCGCGCCTCGACTGTACGGTCCGATCAGCCGGACGCTGGCACGCCGTGGACTGGTCAGCGAGCAGTCCCGAGTCGTGCTGGAGAAGCCCATCGGTGTCGACCTGCAGTCGGCCCGCGACATCAACGATCAGGTCGGCGAGGTCTTCGCCGAGTCGCAGGTCTTCCGCATCGACCACTACCTGGGCAAAGAGGCGGTACAGAACCTCCTTGTGTTGCGGTTCGCCAACATGGTGCTGGAACCGCTGTGGAACGCCTCTGCGATCGACCACGTCCAGATCACCGTGGCGGAGTCGCTCGGCGTGGGGCAGCGAGCCGACTACTACGACGGTTCGGGCGCGCTGCGGGACATGGTGCAGAACCATCTGTTGCAGCTGCTCTGTCTGGTGGCCATGGAGCCGCCGGCGAGCGTCACCGACGACGGCGTGCGCTACGAGAAACTGAAGGTTCTGCGCGCCCTGCGTCCGGTCACGGACCAGCTCTCGGCGACGCATACCGTCCGGGCACAGTACGGGGCCGGAGAGGTCGGCGGCCGACCGGTGCCCGGCTACCGCGACGAGTTGGACGGCGCCGACAGCGTCACGGAGACCTTCGTCGCGCTGAAGGCGGAAGTGCACAACCTGCGCTGGCGTGGGGTGCCGTTCTATCTGCGGACCGGCAAGCGACTTGATACCCGCCGCTCCGAGATCGTGGTGGTGTTCAAGCCGGTCCCCCACTCGATCTGGCCCGGGTTGGAAGCAGCGATGACCCCGAATCGGCTGGTGATCAGCCTTCAGCCGGACGAGGGCATTCGGCTCTACATGTTGGCCAAGCAACCCGGGCCGGGGGGAGTTCGGTTGCGGCCGGTCGGTCTCGGTCTCAACTTCGCCGACCATTTCCCGGGCCGCACGCCGGAGGCCTACGAGCGGCTGCTGATGGACGTCGTGCGGGGCAACGCCACGTTGTTCATGCGCCGCGACGAGGTCGAGGCGGCGTGGGAATGGACCGAGTCGATCCTGCACGCCTGGCGCGCTGGACACGCCCCCGTGCACCGCTACCCGGCCGGCAGCGGCGGTCCGACCGCCGCGAGCGAGCTGATCGAATCCGACGGCCGTCACTGGAACGAGGACAACACGTGAACCCGCAAACGTTCAGCGTCCCCGCCGCGCGCCCGGTGCACCCGGTCGTGCAGGAGGTCACCACCCGGGTCCGCCAGCGCAGCGCGGCGACCAGGGCGGCATACCTCGACCGCATCGCGGTCGCAGCCGAGCAAGGCCCGGCCCGGTCCCGGCTGGCGTGCGCGAACTTCGCGCACGGGCTGGCCGCTATGGGTACTCCGGACAAGGACGCGCTACGCGGCTTCATCAAGCCGAACGTGGCGATCGTGTCGGCGTACAACGACATGCTCTCGGCACACAAGCCGTTCGAGACCTACCCCGCACTGTTGAAGCAGGCGCTGCGTGAGGCCGGCGGGATCGGGCAGTTCGCCGGCGGCGTCCCGGCGATGTGCGACGGCATCACCCAAGGGCGCGACGGCATGCAGCTGTCGCTGTTCAGCCGGGACCTGATCGCGATGGCCACCGCGGTGGCGCTGTCCCACGACATGTTCGACGGGGCGCTGCTGCTCGGCGTCTGCGACAAGATCGTCCCAGGTCTGGTCATCGGCGCGCTGGCTTTCGGGCACCTGCCCACGGTGCTCGTCCCCGCCGGCCCGATGGCCTCCGGCCTGCCGAACCGGGACAAGAGCCGGGTCCGGCAGCGGCACGCCGAGGGGCTGGCCGACCGGGACGAGCTGCTGGCCGCGGAGATGGCCTCCTACCACTCACCCGGCACCTGCACCTTCTACGGGACCGCGAACTCCAACCAGATGCTGATGGAGGTCATGGGACTGCACCTCCCCGGCGCCAGCTTCGTGCATCCGCAGTCGCCGCTGCGCACCGCGCTGACCCGGGCCGCGGCGGCTCAGGTGCTGCAGCTGACCGCACTCACCGACAACTACACGCCGATCGGGCACGTCGTCGACGAGCGGACGGTCGTCAACGCGGTGGTGGCGTTGCTGGCCACCGGCGGGTCGACCAACCACACGCTGCACCTGCCGGCGATGGCGGCCGCGGCCGGCATCCAGCTGGACTGGGAGGATTTCGCCGACCTGTCCGCGGTCGTGCCGCTGCTCACCCGGGTCTACCCCAACGGCCCAGCCGACGTGAACGAATTCCACGCCGCCGGCGGCACCGCCTTCCTCATCCGGGAACTGCTCGACGCGGGCCTGCTGCACCCGGACGTACGGACCGTCGCCGGGCACGGGCTGGACGCCTACCGCCTCACCCCGACCCTCGCGGGTGACGAACTGACCTACCAGCCGCCGGCGGCCGACAGCCTCGACCCCGAGGTGCTGCGGCCGGCCAGCCGGCCGTTCGCCGCCGAGGGGGGCTTGAGGATGCTGCGCGGCAACCTCGGCCGCGCCGTCATCAAGGTCTCCGCCGTCGCGGAACGGCATCACGTGGTAGAGGCGCCGGCCGCAGTCTTCGACGACCAGCACGACTTCCTGGCCGCCTTCACCGCCGGTGCGCTCGACCGCGACCTGATCGCCGTCATCCGCTTCCAGGGCCCGGCCGCCAACGGCATGCCGGAGCTACACAAACTCACTCCGGCGCTCTCCGCTCTGCAGGAGCGCGGTCACCGGATCGCGCTGGTCACCGACGGGCGGATGTCCGGCGCCTCCGGTACCGTCCCCGCCGCCATCCACCTCACCCCGGAGGCGGCGGCCGGCGGGCCCATCGCCCGCATCCGCGACGGCGACCTGCTCCGCCTCGACGCCCGTACCGGAATGCTCGAGCTCGCCGTCCCCGACAGCGAGCTCGCCGGCCGTGCCGTCGCGGACCCACCAGCGCAGCAGCACACCCCGTTCGGTAGCGGGCGGGAACTGTTCACCGCCTTCCGCCGCCACGTCGGCCCGGCCGAACACGGCGCCAGCGTCCTCCACCCCGTCACCCACGGCGCCAGCGTCATCAACCCGCTCTCGCACGGCGCCAGCGTCGTCCACCCGCTCACGAAGGCCTTCGCATGACCACTCTGACCTCCGCCGCCCTGCTCGACCTGAGCCCGGTGATCCCCGTCGTCGTCCTCGACGACGCCGACCGCGCGGTACCGCTCGCGCAAGCCCTGCTCGGCGGCGGCATCCCGATCATCGAGATCACCCTGCGGACCCCCGCCGCGCTGGCCGCGATCACCGCGATCGCCGAGCACGTGCCGGACATGATCGTCGGCGCCGGTACCATCACCAGCCCCACCCATGTCGACAAGGCCATCGCCGCCGGCGCGCAGTTTCTCGTCTCCCCGGGAACCACCGAGACCCTGCTCGACGCCATGGCCGACACCGGCGTGCCCTACCTGCCCGGCATCGCCACCGTCTCCGAAGCGCTGCGCGTGCTCGAACGCGGACAGCGGGAGATGAAGCTGTTCCCCGCTGAAGCCTGCGGTGGCCGGACGTTCCTGCAGTCCCTCGCCTCCCCGCTGCCGGACGCCCGGTTCTGCCCCACCGGCGGGATCACCCCCGACACGGCGCCGCTGTATCGCGCACTGCCCAACGTCGGCTGCGTCGGCGGCACCTGGCTCACCCCGGCCAAACTGGTCACCGCCGCCGACTGGGCTCAGATCACGCAACTCGCGACCGACGCACACCAGTGAGCTGACGTCCCGGTCGGAGCAGCGCAGGGCTCGACCCCTTCCGTAATCGGGAAGTGGTCAAGGCCTCATATCGTCGCGGCGACCACCACGCCATGCCGTACCGTCGAGGTCGGCTCGCGGGCCGCCCGTGGCGCCTCGATGGGAGGATCCCCCACCATGACCTACGACGTCGCCGCCGTCCGGGCGCAGTTCCCCGCCCTCGCCGAGAAAGCGGCGCATTTCGACGGCCCCGGTGGCTCGCAGGTGCCCGAGGCCGTCGCCCGGGCCATGTACGAAGCACTCACCTCGGCCGTCGCCAACCGCGGCACCTTCACCACGGCCGAGCGCCGCGCCGAGCACCTGGTCCAGGAGGCCCGGTCGGCCATGGCCGACCTGCTCAACGCCGACTCGCGGGGGGTCGTCTTCGGCCGCAGCATGACCCAGTTGACGTACGACGTCTCGCGGGCGCTCGCGAAGACCTGGACGGCGGGCGACGAGGTAGTCGTCACACGGCTCGATCACGACGCCAACATCCGGCCATGGGTCCAGGCGGCCGCCACCGCGGGAGCCACGGTGCGCTGGGCGGACTTCGACCCGGCCACCGGCGAGCTCACCCCCGACGACGTTACCGCTGTATTGTCCCCGCGTACCCGGCTCGTCGCGGTGACCGCGGCGTCGAATCTGATCGGCACCCGGCCGGACATCTCGGAGATTGCCCGCCGGGTACACGACGCCGGGGCGCTGCTGTACGTCGACGGGGTGCACCACGCCGCCCACACCGTGGTGGATATCGCCGCTCTCGGCGCCGACTTCTACGCCTGCTCCCCGTACAAGCTGCTCGGTCCGCATTGCGGGGTCGTCGCGGCCGCTCCCGAGTTGCTGGACACCCTGCACCCGGACAAGCTGCTGCCCTCGACCGAGGCCGTGCCGGAGCGGTTCGAACTAGGCACCCTGCCGTACGAGCTCCTCGCCGGGTGCACTGCCGCAGTCGACTTCATCGCCACGCTGTCCGGGCATGAGCACACGAGCCGGCGCAGAGCGCTGGTGTCCGCGATGACCGCCGTCGAACGACACGAGCACGCGCTGCTGCGTCACCTCGAGGCCGGCCTCGCGGAGCTTCCCGCGGTCACCGTGTACTCCCGCGCCGCGAACCGCACGCCCACCGTGCTGTTCACCGTGCAGGGCTCGACCCCCACCGACGTCCGTCGACACCTCGCCGAGCGGAACATCAACGCACCGGCCGGTTCCTTCTACGCGCTCGAGCCGGCACGCCGACTCGGCCTCGGCGACGACGGCGGGGTGCGGGTGGGTCTGGCCCCGTACACCGACCGGGACGATGTCGACCGGATTCTGGCCGGGCTCGAGGATCTGACGTCGCCGGCCCGGCGTTGACCGTCAACCTGGTGCCGGGAACCCAGTACACCGGTGTGCTGCCCGCGTTGTCGTCGAAGCGCAACGGCAGTTGAGGCTCAGGGACCGCGGGCACGCAACCTTCTGTGCTCACAAAACGTAAACAACTCCATGATCACTGGTTCCGTGCCCGCCTCGCTACCGCCCGACTGTCCACAGTCACCTATTGCCGTACGCCGTTACGTCGTATGTCACACCGTTGCTCAGCGCGAGCGGTCGACCACGTCGCCAACCCTTTGCATCACAGCGGCGGGCGCAACTTGTGGTGCGTGGTCGCCCCCTGGAACGCGTGCGCGACCCGCAGCGCCACCTCGTCGTCGCCGGGCGCCGCGTTGACGAGCATGGACAGTGGCATGCGCTCGGCGCCCGAGAGCCCTGTCGGCAACGCGATCGAGGGTGAGCCGGTGAGACTCCACGGGCTCAGCTTGTTGCCGGAGGACGGGCGCGGCCGCGCGGGGCCCTTGCCAGGAGGCTTCAGCGCAGCGATGTCGTCCACGGGGTGCATGAACACGTCGACATGATCGAACATGGTCAGGAAACCCTTCATCCACAGCGTTCGCGCGCGCTGAGCCTCCACGTAGGCGTTGGCCGGCAGCAGACTGCCGTTGTTGACCTGATCGCGGTAGGGCAACGTGAAATCCTCGGCGCGCGCCTTCCAGTTGTCGTACTGGAAGGCCGCCAACTCGGAGTTGACGATCGGCGTGGTCATCGAGTTCAGCGTCGTGAAGGGCGTGGGCAGCGTCTCGGTGCGCACCGTGACGATTTCGGCCCCGAGCGAGGCGATCACCTTCACGGCCTCGTCGAAGGCGGCCAGCTCGTCATCGTTGGGAACGCCCCGGAAGTAGTCGTCCGGTGCGGGCACCCCCACCCGCACACCTCGCAGCGGACGCCGTCCATCCTGGCCAAGAAGCGCCTTGGCCAGGGCGTAGCCTTTCACGGGGCGGGTCGTGGGGTCGTCAGGATCCTGGCCGCCCATCGCGTCGACCAGCAGCGCGGTGTCGAGAGCCGAATGCGCCAGCGGCCCGACGCTGTCGATCGTGTAGCCCAACGGGAAGACGCCGAACTTGCTCACGATGCCGTAGGTCGGGCGGTACCCGGTTACCCCGCAGGCCCCCGCCGGGATGCGGATCGACCCCCGTGTGTCAGAGCCGATGCCCCCCAGGAACTCGCCTGCGGCCGTGCCCGCTCCGGCGCCGGAGCTCGACCCGCCGGGAGTGCGGGCGAGGTTCCACGGGTTGTTCGTGGGCGCGGGGTCGCCCGAGGCGAGCTCGACCGTCTGCGACTTGCCGACGACCACGACGCCCGCCGCCTTCAGCCGCTTGACGCACGTCGCGTCGAACTCTGGGCGGAAGCCGCGGTAGACCTTCGAATTGGCCTCGGTGAGGATGCCTTCGGTGAAGATGATGTCCTTGAACGAGATCGGGATGCCGTGGAGCGGCCCGAGGTAGCGTCCACGCTTCAGGAGAAGGTCCGCCGCCCGCGCCTGGGCGAGGATGTCGTCGGCCTTGTACAGCAGCGCGTAAGCGATCACGCGCTCCTCGACCTGCGCGGCGCGCTCAAGCATCGCGGTGGCGAGCTCCACCGCCGTGATTCGCCGGGTGCGGATCAGCTCGGACGCCTCGCTGATCTCGAGGTCGTGGAGCGGACGGTCGTCCTGTGTCGTGCGATCGCGCGACGTGGCGGCGGCAGCAGGCGTGGCGAACGCGGTGAGCGCCGCACCCGCACCAGCCCCCGCGGCGCCGCGCAGGAAGCTCGCGCGGCTGATCTTCCCCTCAGCCATGGTCGACGCCCTCCACTACGGGCAGGGGCACGTACTTCGGCAGCGGGTACGGCGCTCGCGGCTGCCCGACGCGGGCGATGAAGCCCGCGCACTCCTCGAGTCCGTTGAGCCCCTCGGCGAACAGCACGCCTGAGGGAAGCTGACCGGGGCGCAGGTTCCGCGCGCGACCGATCCCCTCGGCAATCGCGGCGGCTTCCTCTTTACTTATCGGCACTGGTCGCTCCTCTGGTTCAGTTTGACGGCGCGTGAGTCAGTCCAGCAGCGCCGTATCACCTGCCAAAGATCGCTGAGTCCCGAGGAAGAGGGATGTCATACATATTTCGAGATCATCAAACTTGTCGTGGTGATAGCCCGTGTACCCGCGCCAAAACTCGATGCGGATGCTATGCTGTTAGGTTTGTTGATCGGCCAAGCTGCCTGCGGGGTACTCGTTGATCATGCCGTCGAGGGCTCGACGTCTGCGTATCAACGCACGCTTGACCAAAAGGACTGTCATCGACGTGCTGGTCTCGGCGCCCCGCGGTTCAGCGCCGTCCAACGCGATCCGCTCTCCGATGCAACGATGAACACGACAACCAGAGCGATCAAGGCCTAGCCAGCCGGCGACAAATCGACATGCCGCGCTCATACTCTGCCCGCGAACGCGGTGGGCTTCTCTTTCGCCCACCGCGTCGGCCGGGCGCTGGCGGGCGCCTCGACGATCGGTGCGGCGGGCGGGTGCGGCGGTAGCGTCACCGTCGTCGCGCCGGATTCTAAGGCGTGCGGTGGCACAGCACACATAGGGTGATCACAGCCGACGTCAACGCTGCCGATAGGTTGACCTTGGACATTTGTCCGCATGGACAACCCCGCGCCGCGTGGCCGGAGACGCGCCGGCTATCTCGCGATGGCGCTGGCCGTCGCACTCTGCTGCGCCCTCTCCGTGTCTCTGAGTGTCCGCGCCGGCCACACCACAGCCGCCTCGTGGAGCGAACCGTCGCTGACGGACTCACCGTCGGACCGGCCGTCGGACCAGCCGTCGGACCCGCCGTCGGCAGATCCGACGCTGCCGGCCGACCTGCAACCCAAGGAGGTCGCCCCGGGCGTCGCAAGCGCTGCGGTCGCCGCCTCGGTCCAGACCTACCTCAAGGGTCAGGGCGACCGGAGCGCAGTGGCCGTGCTGGACGCGACGACCGGAGCGCAGTTGACGGTGAACGCGGACGCCGGATTCCACACGGCCAGCATCGTCAAGGTGGACATCCTCGCCACCCTGCTACTCAAGCGCCAGGCGGCGCAGGGTCTCAGCGCGAACGAACGAAGCCTGGCGTCCGACATGATCATCAAGAGCGACAACGACGCCGCGACAAGCCTCTGGAACAAGATCGGCGGTGCCTCCGGGCTGGCCGCCGCCAACCGCACGCTCGGTCTGACCCAGACCACCCCCGACTCCGGCGGCTCCTGGGGTATGACGACTACTACAGCGAACGACCAACTTCGCCTCCTGCAGGCGCTGACCAGTGCCAGTGGCCCGCTCAACGCGACCAGTCGCGGCTATGTACTGAACCTGATGAACCAGGTCAATGACGATCAGGACTGGGGCGTGCCGGCCGCGGCATCGGCGCAGGCCACCGGCGTGTACGTGAAGAACGGCTGGCTGGACGACAGCACCGACGACGGGTTGTGGATCATCAACAGCGTCGGCCGGATCGTGGAGCCCGGCCACGACTGGCTGATCGCGGTGCTCACGAGCGGGAACAAGGGCAAGAGCAGCGGCATCAACGTCGTCGAGCACGCCGCGACCCTCGCCATGGGCGGCCTGCGGGCGTCGTAGCCGGCGCCCACCCGGTGGTACCTGCGCTACGGGCTGTCCTATCGCGACATTGAGGAACTGCTGGCCGAACGAGGTGTCGAGCTCGACCACGTCACGGTGTATCGCTGGGTTCAGCGGTTTACCCCGCTGCTCGCTGACGCGGCCCGGCTTGCCGCCACCGCGTAGGCGATCGCTGGTTCGTCGACGAGACCAACGTCAAGTTGCCGGGGTATGGCGCTACGTCTATCGGGCGGTTGATCAGTATGGGCAGGTGTCATCGACGTGCCAGGGTTTGAAACCCCACACCTCCTGTCGTCGTGCCGGCAGCGGGCGGAGTCGTCGGACCACCGGCGCCGAAAGCAATGGCGCTGCTCGGCGTCGGGAAACTCTCGTACGGTAGCCCGTTCAGCGCCGCGGACAGCATGCCGGCCACTGCCGCGTCGACCTGTGACGCGACTCCGGCGCCGACATAGTCTCGTGGATTGTCCGGGTTCACGGCGATCGCCGCGGCCGCGAGCTGCGGAGTGAAGCCGACGAACGTCTCGGTGGCGTTGTTTTCCGAACTGCCGCTCTTGCCCGCGACCGGCCGGCTGCCGACGATCGTCGACACGTTGGGCGCGGTAGCGCCGTCGCACTTGCCGTACGCGGACTGCTGGCCGACCGGGCACCGGGCCGCGTCGGCGGCCGCGGCGGCCACGTCGGCACTGACCGCCCGGCGGCAGGTGGGGTTGGCAGCCGCGAGCGGGTGCCCGGTCGCGTCGGTGATCGAGGTGACCGGCAGCGGGGCGCAGTAGGTGCCGCCCGCTGCGACGGTCGCGTACGCGTTGGCCAGGTCCAGCGGCGTGGTGTCCGCGACGCCGAGCGTGAACGAGCCCCACGAGTCCGCGTGCGCGGCCAGCGCCGCGTCGCTCGGGGCCCGGAAGGTGATGCCCAGACGTTGCGCCATGGCCACGGCGTTCTGCGGACCGACCTGCTCCTCCAGCCACACGAAGTACGTGTTGACCGAGCGTCCGTACCCACCCCACATGGTCCGGTTGCCGTCCATCCAGGACGGGTTGGCGTCGACCGGGCACCAGTGCCCGCCGCAGCTGCCGGGACCGCTGGCCGGCCACCGCGTCACCAGCGGGGATTGCGCGTTGAAGCTGGTGTTCAACGGCCGGCCGGCGGAGAGCGCTGCCAGCATCGTGAACAGCTTGAACGTCGACCCGGCCTGGTAGCCAGCTACGCCGCCGCCGCCCGCCACCAGTTGGTTGACCGTATTGGGATAGTTCTGTCCGCCCGGGTTGGGGGCGAGGCTGTAGTGCCGGTTGACCGCCATGGCCGTCACCCGGCCGGTGCCGGGTTGGACCACGGCCATCGGCAGTGCGCGCGGATTGTTGTACCCGTAGACCGACAGGGACTGCTGCTGCGCGGCGGCCTGCATGTTCGGGTCCAGAGACGTGACGATGGTGTACCCGCCCTGCTTGAGCGCGCGTTCCCGGTCGGCCACGGTGGCGCCGAACTGTGGCTGGGCGTCCCACCACTGGTGGAGGTAGTCGCAGAAGAAGCCCCAGCCGTCGTGGGCACCCGCCACGCAGTTGTCCGGCTGCTGGCTTGGGTGTAGCGCCAGCGGCTCGGCCTCGGCCGCCGCGGCCTGCGCGGCGGAGATGACCTTCATCTTCGCCATCGCGTCGAGGACGTACGAGCG
>JAOPWA010000267.1 GCA_025965915.1 Dactylosporangium sp.
CGGAACCATCGAGGCGGTGACGGTGGTCACGCCGACCGAGCACCTCAAGGGCCAGTGGGCCGGCGCGGCCGGGCGGGTCGGCATTCAGCTCGACCCGACCTTCCGTAACTCCGACATCCACTCCGCGGCCGACTTCCACGGGGCCGTGTTGACCTATGCCCAGGTCGGCATCGCACCGGGCGTGCACCGCAGGCGCACGATGACCCGCAAGACGCTCGTGATCCTCGACGAGATCCACCACGCGGGTGACTCGCGGTCCTGGGGAGACGGCGTCAAGGTCGCTTTTGAGCCCGCTGTACGCCGCCTGATGCTCACCGGCACCCCGTTTCGCTCCGACGACAACCCGATCCCGTTCGTGGAGTACGAGCGGGGGTCGGACGGGCTGCCGCGCTCACGCGCCGACACCGTGTACGGGTACTCCGACGCCCTCAACGACGGCGTGGTGCGTCCGGTGATCTTCCTCGCGTACTCCGGGGAGACCCGTTGGCGCACCTCGGCCGGCGATGAACTGGCGGCCCGCCTCGGTGAGCCGATGACCCAGGACCTGGTCGCCCAGGCCTGGCGGACCGCCCTCGACCCACGGGGCGACTGGATGCCGCAGGTACTGCGGGCGGCCGACGCGCGACTGCGGGTCAAGCGGACCGGCGGTATGGCCGACGCCGGCGGCCTGGTCATCGCTACCGACCAGCAGTCGGCCCGGGCGTACGCGAAGCTGCTGGAGCAGATCAGCGGCGAGAAGGCCGTGGTGGTGCTCTCCGACGACGCCGGCGCCTCCGGCCGGATCGCCGAGTTCGCGGCCTCGGACCAGCGCTGGATGGTGGCGGTGCGAATGGTGTCCGAGGGCGTGGACATCCCGCGTCTGGCCGTCGGGGTGTACGCGACGAGCGCATCCACGCCGTTGTTCTTCGCCCAGGCCATCGGTCGTTTCGTGCGGGCCCGCCGGCCCGGCGAGACGGCGACGGTGTTCCTGCCGAGCGTGCCACACCTGCTCGGGCTGGCCAGCGAGATGGAGGTCGAGCGCGACCACGTGCTCGGGGCGCCGAAGCGGCGCGAGGGATTCGACGACGAACTACTGGAGCGCGCCCAGCGTAACGAGCAGGCGAGCGGTGAACTGGAGAAGCAGTTCGAGGCGCTCAGCGCCACAGCCGAACTCGACCAGGTGATCTTCGACGGCGCGTCGTTCGGCATGCCGGTCGGGACGGGTACCCCGGAGGAGGAGGAGTACCTGGGCCTTCCCGGGCTGCTGACGCCGGACCAGGTGTCGACCCTGCTGTCCAAGCGGCAGGCCGACCAGGTCGCCGCGGCGGCCCGCCGCCGGCCGACCATGACCGAGCAGCAGGTCGCACCCCGGCAGCAGGCCGGCCCGACCACGGCGGGAGAGCGTCGGGTCGTCCTGCGCCGTCAGCTCAACGCGCTGGTCGCCGCCCACCACCACCGGACCGGGCTACCCCACGGGAAGATCCACGCCGAGCTGCGCCGCCGGTGCGGCGGTCCGCCGAGCGCCCAGGCGACGATGGAGCAGCTCGAGGAGCGGATCGCCACGATCCAGAGCCTCTGACCTGCGGTCGGGGCTCAGCCGTAGGCCCTTGAAAAGCAGCAGGGCGTCCCCGGAGGGACGCCCTGCTCTTGTTATCAGACCGGTCAGCTGGTCATCAGGTCAGTGCCGCGCCAGGAGAACTCCGGAGCGACGGCCACGTCGACCGCGATCTTCACCAACTGTTCGGCGTACTTGTTCGCGTGATGTCCGCAGAATACGAGCTCGCCGCCTTCGGCCACTCGGATTCGCAGCTTTCCCGCGGCGTTGCAGCGGTCGCACCGTTCATCGGTGGCAGGCGCCACCAGTTGCGGCGGCGGCGTGAGAGTCGGGGTCATCGCCATCCTCCTTTTGTCGTCACCGACGAACGCATCCAATACGTTGCCGTTTCACACATCGTTCAACATTCGCCGGGCGTTAAGCCTTCCCGGCCTACCGAGGGGACAAAGGTCACAGTTGGGTTGTAGGTGATCCCTGTCGCTAGCTGTGATGTCTTCTTAGCGTGCCACAGTATCGATCACAAGCTCGTCCACCCTCAAGGGTGGGTACAAACGTGCGTCGACTGTGACCACGGACACATCACTCAGTAGCCGTTCGGGTGACCCGTACCCGCCCTTTAGTCCAAGTAATCACGCAGGACCTGAGAGCGTGACGGATGCCGCAGCTTCGACATCGTCTTCGACTCGATCTGGCGGATCCGCTCGCGGGTCACGCCGTAGACCTGGCCGATCTCGTCGAGAGTACGTGGCTGGCCGTCGGTGAGGCCGAAACGGAGCCGTACGACCCCCGCCTCACGCTCCGACAGTGTCTGCAGCACCTGCTGTAGCTGGTCCTGTAGCAGCGAGAACGAGACCGCGTCGACGGCCACTACCGCCTCGGAGTCCTCGATGAAGTCGCCGAGTTGGCTGTCACCCTCGTCGCCGATCGTCTGGTCGAGGGAGATCGGCTCCCGGGCGTACTGCTGGATCTCCAGCACCTTCTCGGGCGTGATGTCCATCTCCTTCGCGAGCTCTTCCGGGGTGGGCTCGCGACCGAGGTCCTGCAGCAGTTCGCGCTGGATGCGACCGAGTTTGTTGATCACCTCGACCATGTGGACCGGGATGCGGATGGTGCGGGCCTGGTCGGCCATGGCGCGGGTGATGGCCTGGCGGATCCACCAGGTGGCGTAGGTGGAGAACTTGTAACCCTTGGTGTAGTCGAACTTCTCGACGGCCCGGATGAGTCCGAGGTTGCCTTCCTGGATGAGGTCCAGGAACGCCATGCCCCGCCCGGTGTAGCGCTTGGC
>JAOPWA010000308.1 GCA_025965915.1 Dactylosporangium sp.
GCACCCTCCCTACAGCTAGCGGTAGGAGGGAGGACGGATGATCTACATAGACCCACCGTCCTGGCCGGCCCGCGGCCGGCTCTGGTCACACCTGGTCAGCGACAGTTCCTTCGCTGAACTCCACGCGTTCGCCGAGATGCTGGGTGCGCCCCGGCGGGCGTTCGAACGTGACCACTACGACCTGCCGGCCGAGCGGGCACAGTTGGCCGTGTGGCTGGGTGCGGCCGTCGTGCCCAGTCGTGAGATTGTCGAGCGGCTGTACGCGGCCGGCCTGCGTCGACGCAAAGAGCGCCATCCGGCTGACCGCCGGCCCGTACTCAACTGATGGCGCCGTGACGATCGCCGATTGCGGAGAGGACCCGCGTTGGTACGAGCGCGGTCTGCCGACGCGTTCCCCGACGAGGACGGCGGGAATTGATCATCGCCTGTCGGTACACGCGCTCGTAGCGGCGCGCCATCCGCTGCGCCCCGAACGCCGACCGGGCGTGGCTCACGCACTCGTCGGGGTCCAGTTCGCCCACCCGGTGCAGGGCACCGGATAGTTCAGCCGGCTCGTCGCAGATCCAGCCGGTGATCCCGTGTCGCACGATCTCGGGTACCGAGCCTCGCCGAAGGGCCACCACGGGTGTACCCGATGCCATCGCCTCGATCATCACCATCCCGAACGGCTCGTGCCACCGGATCGGCATGATCAGGCAGCGGGCCTCGGTGAGCAGACGGTTGGTGGTTGTCCGGTCGCCGTTGACGACCAGTTCGACATCGTCGCCCAGCATCGGGCGGATGACGTCGTCGAGGTAACGCCGCTCGCTCATCTCGTTGCACTTGCCCGCCAGGACCAGCGGCAGTCCGGCCTCCCGGCACGCCTGGATCGCCAGGTCAGGACCCTTGTCGGGAGAGAACCGGGCGAGCCAGATCACCGGTCCGTCGCCGGTGTGCGCCGCGACGAACTGGGTCGGGTCGATGGCGTTGTGAATGGTCGCGGCCCAGCGCAACTCCGGTCGCTGGCGTCGCTGCGAGTCGGAGATCGCCACCGGGTGGATGTGCTCGCCCAGTGCGGCGTAGTAGTCACCCAACTCGCCATCGGCTGGGCCGTGCACCGTGACCACCGTTGGCGCGCTGCTGTGCCCGGCAGTCAGCGGTCCGGACAGTGAGTGGTCGTGGATGACGTCGAACTGGGTATCGGCCAATAATCGGCTGACGCGTGCGGCATGCAGCGCTTCGGGCATCGCCTCACCCAGCCGCTCGAACTGCGGCTCGCCGACGGTGCTCACGAAACGTGCGGCGGTGCCCGTACGCTGGCCTGCACCGAACACCGTCACCTCGTGACCTCGGAGACAAAGGGCGTCGACGAGCGCGGCACAGATCAACTCGATACCTCCGTACCCGCTCGGCGGTAGCTCGTACCACGGCGGAACGACCATCGCGATTCTCAGTGGGGAAGTAGGGTCGCTATGGTCGGCCTCTGTCGGGATCACTATCCGGCCCCTTCCGGTTGTGTCATCACTCGCCGGGTACGGCACCCGAGGCGAGGTAGAGACCCTGAGCCGAACGCCCGACTACCCCTCGTACGCCGAATCGAACATCCCGGGCCATTTGTGGTCGGATGAATAATCGTCAGCTTTGAACAAAGTGGACGAATTGGAGATTTGGTGAAGCTGCCCAAGGTGAACATCCTCGAAGGCATCACATTCGTCGTCAGCGATATGAGGGGGGACATCGCACCCGACCCCGACGAGCCAACCGGATTGTTCTACCGCGACATGCGTCACCTCTCCCGCTGGCAGGTCCGGCTCAATGGCAACCAGCTGGACGCGCTCTCCGGTGACGCCGTCGAGTACGACGAGGCGGTGTTCTTCCTGGTCGAACCGACCGGAACGATCTACCGCAACCCGACCGTCTCGCTGCTGTGCCGCCGCCACGTCGGCGATGGCATGCGGGAGTCCCTCGAGCTGACCAGCCACAGCGTCGAGCCGCTGTCGCTGGAGCTGTCCATCCTGTTCGCCGCCGACTTCGCCGACATCTTCGAGGTCAAGGACCACCTGCAGAAGATCGGCCGCACCTACCGGCGGGTCGGCCCGGACGAGGTCACACTGGGGTACGAGCGCGGTGACTTCCGCCGCGAGACGATCATTCGCGCCGCCAACGCATTCTTCACCGAGGAGTCGGTGACGTTCCGTATCACGCTGCTGCCCCGCCAGACCTGGCGTACCGAGGTCGAGGTCGGGGTGGCGACGGCCAGCACCCGCCCGGTGGTGAAGCGGGCGCACGAGCCGAACATGCCGGTGGGCCTGAAGGAGTGGCTCGCCGCCGCGCCACGCCTGGACACCGGCTGGGACGACCTGCGCCGCGTCTACCACCGCAGCCTGGTCGACCTGGCCGCCCTACGCTTCTATCCGGATTCGGTCCCCGAATCGTCGCTACCCGCCGCCGGCCTGCCGTGGTTCATGGCGCTCTTCGGCCGCGACAGTCTGATCACCAGCTACCAGGCGCTGCCGTTCGTACCCGAGATGTGCCGCACGACGCTGCGGGCACTCGCGGCGCAGCAAGCCACCGAGATCGACGATTTCCGCGACGCGGAGCCCGGCAAGATCCTGCACGAGCTGCGCCACGGCGAGCTGACCTACTTCGGGGAGAGCCCTCAGTCGCCGTACTACGGCTCCGCCGACACGACGCCGCTGTTCCTGATCGTGCTCGACGAGTACGAGCGGTGGACCGGCGACCGTGAGACCGTACAGGCTCTGGAGGGCTCCGCCCGCGCGGCGCTGGCCTGGATGGAGAGGTACGGCGACCGCGACGGGAACGGGTTCATCGAGTACCTCAGCCGCAGCCCGGAGACCGGCCTGCGCATCCAGTGCTGGAAGGACTCCTGGAACTCCATCGTCTACCCCGACGGCACGCCCGCGCCGCTGCCCCACGCAACCTGCGAGATCCAGGGGTACGCCTACGACGCGCGCCGGCGAGTGGCGCGACTGGCCCGCGAGTGCTGGGGGGACCCGGCTCTGGCCGAGCGGCTCGACCGCGACGCCGACGCGCTGCGAAAGCGTTTCCACGAGGCGTTCTGGCTCCCCGACGAGGGGTTCTACGCGCTGGCCCTGGACGGCGACGATCGGCCGGTGCCGACCCTGACCTCTAACATCGGCCACCTGCTGTGGAGCGGGATCGTGCCGGACGAGAACGTGGACCAGGTCGTCGACCACCTGCTCGGGGAGAATCTGTTCTCCGGCTGGGGTGTGCGCACCGTGGCGGCGGGGCAGCGGGCGTACAACCCGATGGAGTACCACAACGGCACGGTGTGGCCGCACGACAACGCGTTGATCACGATGGGGCTGACCCGGTACGGCCGTCACGCCGAGGCGGCCCGGCTGGCCGAGGCCATGCTGGAGGCGGCGCCGTACTTCCAGTACCGGCTGCCGGAGGTGTTCGTCGGCACCGACCGGAAGGCCACCGGGATGCCGGTGGCCTACGGGACCGCCTGCTCACCCCAGGCGTGGGCGTCCGGTACGCCACTGCTCCTGCTGCGCAGCATGCTGGGGCTGGAACCGAGAGGGGACGGCCTGGACGTGGACCCCCACGTACCGCTTCGCTGCGGCCACCTCGCGCTGTCGGGCGTACCGGGAAGGTGGGGCCGGGCCGACGCCGTTTCCCTGGGCACCGTCGCCACCGCTACACCATGACCACGGAAACGTGTGGTCGCTACGGCGACACGAACTTTCCGCGATCATGGGAGCAACCCGCGGAGCTCGCGCTCGACGTTCGCCCGCGCCCGGGCCTCCCACTCCGACCTCGGCGGCACGATCCGGTACAGCGCAGGCAACGCGAGGAGGTTCTCCAGCACGGCGGCGCGGCCGGCACGGAACGCGTCCTCCGGCAGGTGCGCGTACTCCCGCCGTACCGCGGCCGCGTACCGGTCGTAGTCGCCCCGTCCGGCGGCCAGGATCGCGAGGTCGGCGTCGGCGAGCAGGGCGCCGGCCCGATCGCCGTCGGCCACCACGTGACCGGCCGTCAGCCGTACCAGGCGGGCGATCTCCGCGACCCGCCCGGCCGGCACCCCGGCGCCGGGCAGCCGGGTCTCCGCCAACCGCGCGCTGCGCTCCTCGTTGTCCCCGGCCCGCGGGTCGTACACCGCGTCGTGCAGCCATCCGGCCAGCGCCACCGCCCGCGCGTCCGGCGCCACGTCGGCGTACCGGTCGACCACCGCCAGCACCGCCGCCAGGTGAGCGGTGGTGTGGTAGTGGCGATGCGGCTGCGACCAGCGGCCGATCAGGTCTTCGCCGAACGCGTCATCGCCCGGGACGAGCGCACGCCACCGGGCGAGCAGTTCGGGTTGGTGCGTGGGCATGCGGCAATCTTCCCCTGTTGCGTAACAGGGGCCGCCTGACGTAACCAGTAACAGAGGCCGCCTACGTGACCAGTAGCCGCCCGTAGCGGGCGAGCCGGTCCAGTCCCTCGATCGCGGCCGCCGTGGACAACGGCAGGGGCGGCGGAGCGTCGTAGGGCTGTTCGCTCAGCATCCGGCTGACGTGCCTCGGGTCCACCATCCCCAGCGGGTAGTTGCGCCGGCAGGTCGGATCGAGAACACCGCGGTCGGCGGCGAACCGGGTCAGCGCCGAGAGCCGGTCGCGCGGCACGACCTTGGGCGACAGCCGTCCCGGCGGCTCCACCATCAGGTCGATGCTGCGGTACGGCTCGCTGCCGGCCAGCCAGTACTCCAGCGCGTCGACGTCGCTGTGCAGCGGGCGGGGGCACCAGTACGGGACCAGCCCCGCTCGTACGACGTGCCACGGGTCGAGCAGCGTCCCGCAGCCGATGACCAGCCGGTTTCCGGTCTTGTCGGAACCGCGCAGCCAGGACCGGTACACGTCGGCGACCGCCGCGCTGAGGGCGGCCGAGTCGGTGATCGCGACGATGCGCAGCCGCCTCGCGTTGTCGCCGCTCCACCGGCGCAGATCGCCGAGCAGGCCCGGATGGATACCCTGCTCGGCATCGACGTCGCCGCCATCCGGCTGGGGAACCGTCCAGCTCTCGTCATCGGCCCAGTCGTCACTGCTCTCGTCGCTCAGCCGGCGCAACTGGCGGCAGTAGTCGGGCCAGGACAGTCCGGATCCGACCGTGCCGACCTGGAACCGGTACCCGTCGTCGGGCTGGGTGGCGGGCCACCCCCGGCAGTCACGGATCAGGACAACGGTGCCACCGGGGGCGAGCCGTTCGGAGAGGAACCGGCGCAGATGCTCGGGTACGGCCGTCCATTTCACGTAGAAGTCCAGCGTGGCGCTGCCGACCGCGCGCTGCCCGATCGGATCACAGCGCTGGTACACGGCGATGTCCGGGTCCGCCTCGAGAAGATGGGAGGCGATCACCCGGCCCTGCCGCAGCGCCGGCTGCGGACGCCGCGCCTCGGTCGGGGAGCAGCGCACCGACAGCCGGAACCCGGCCGGCAGCCACGGCGCGCCGAGCGCCGCCGCCAGGTGCAGCGCACCGACGTGCGGAGATCCGACGACGACCGCCGGGTACTGCGGCCGGCTGTACCCTCCGGTCATCCAGGCCGCGACCTCGCCTGCTCGCACGTCCGCGACCCGGGGGCGCGGTATCCCGGAGTCCACGCCACGACGCCGGGTCCACCAGGAGCGCCGCTTCGTCGCCGGGTCGGCCCACTCCCGGCCGTCAACGGCGTGCACCCCGGCCCGCAGCATCTCGGTCGACAGATCAACCTGATGGACCAGCTGCTCAGGCGACCAGGCGGGACCCGCCAGCGCGCTCATGTCGTGCGGGCCTACCCGCCAGGTAACCGTTCAACCCTGTGTGTCAACCCTGCGCCGATTAACTCGCGAACGGAGGTTTCGGCTGGTGACCAAGGGTAGAAGCGTGCCGATCCGCCATAGGCGGCCCGCCGCCGGCGGCCGTCCGCCGCGACCAAGTACCAGGAGAGGCCGTGTTCAATCCCCTCGACTACAACGGCATCCCGTTGGAGCGCCAGACGCGCGACTGGCGCGAACTCGACGTCGCACCGATCGACGCCGAAAACGTCGACCCGTACGCCACCTCCCGGATCATCGCGGTGAACGGTGTCGAGAACGAGGCGATCCAGTTCGACTTCCAGATCGCCCGCAATCACGCCGACTCCGACATACGCCGGGAGATGGACTTTCTCGGCTCCCTGTCGGAGCAGCAGCACCGGGTGGTCGAGCGACTGCTGCCGGAAGTCGGCAGCGTGCTGGAGACGGCCCTCGAGTACGAACATGCCGCCGTGGACCTGGACTCGTGGTTGGCCCGCATGGAGCCCGACCCGCAGCGCAGAGAGGTCTACGAGTGCGACGCGCTGGAGGACTTCGACCATCTGTACCGGTACGCCGACGTGCTGGAAATGGTCCGCCGCCGGCGGGCCGACCGGGTCGTCGACGAGCTGACCGATGTGCTGCCCGAATGGGCCGCCGCGGGGCAGACCCCGTACCGGGACGAGACCGGGCGTGAGCCGACGACCGCGCCCATGTCGGACCTGAACGCGCTGACCATGCTCTCGGTCGAGCAGCAGCTGATGAGCTTCTACCGCAACGCCGACCCCACCTACGTCGACCCTTTCACCCGGCCGACGTACCGCGAGATCAGCCAGGTCGAGGAGGAGCAGGTCGCCCGCCACCAGACCCTGGTCGACCCCACCACGAGCTGGTGGGAGCAGCTGGTGATCCATCAGTACAACGAGTGCTACCTGTACTACTCGTTCCTGCAACAGGAGACCGATCCCCGGGTGCGGGCGGTGTGGGAGCTCTACCTGGACATGGAGCTGGCGCGCCTGCAGGTGGCCCGGGACCTGTTGCGTCGCTTCGACGGCCGGGAGGCCGAGGAGATCGTCGGCAACGGCCTTCCCGAGCCGCTCGGTTTCGAGCAGAACAGGGAGTTCTTGCGGCGGCTGCTCGCCACCCGACTCAGCCCGGATGCGCTCGGCTCCGGCTCCATCCGCGAGGTGCCCGAGGTCCGGGAGGTACGTGGGCGGCTGGAGAACGTTCCCACGACCGACGGCGTACCCGATGTGCTCGACGTGCTCATGGAGCAGCACAGGCGTATCGAGGCGCTGTTCTTTGAGATCGACGTGGCGACCGGCGAGCGCCGACAGGCGGTGTGGGACGAACTCGTCGACCTCCTCTCTGTACACGAGACCGCAGAGGACCAGGTCCTGCACCCGGTTGCCCGCGACGGGATCGTCGGCGGCTTCGACGTGGTCCGTGACCTCGTCGACGAGGAGCGCAAAATCAAGCAGATGCTCGTGCGGCTGATCGACGCCGGCGTCGACTCGGACGGCTTCGACGACGCGGTGAGCGAACTGCGGAACGCGGTGCTGGACCACGCCCGAAACGAGGAGCGCTTCGAGTTCCCACAACTGCGCGACCAGGTACCCGCCGAGCAGTTGCGCGAGCTGGCAGCCGCGGTGCGGCCGGTCGTTCCCGCATGATCGACGCCGCCTGCCCACACTCTCCGTGAAAGTGGGAAGACGCAAAAGGCCCTGGCCAGAAATGCTCTGACCAGGGCCTTTACCTGTCGGGGTGGCCGGATTCGAACCGACGACCTCTTCGTCCCGAACGAAGCGCGCTACCAAGCTGCGCTACACCCCGAGCGTGCCGAGCAATAGTAACCTACGGAACCCCCCGAGCGACCAGGGGTATCACCCCACCACGACACCGCGCAGGAACTCGGCCAGTTCGCTCTCGTACCGCTCCGGATCCACGTTCCATGATCGGGTATGCCCGCCGCCCTGGGTCTCCACCAACCGCACCAGGTCGGGCCGCAGCCGGGCGAACAGTCGGGTCGGCGCGGGGTCGACGACCACGTCGTCACCGTCGAGGAAGATCAGCGTCGGCACCCGCAGCGACCCCACGTGGCGCACCTGGTTGAGCTCCGCCAGCGCGGTGCCGATGCGCTGCTCCACCAGCCGCATCGCGGCCCACGTGAGCGGCGCCGGGAGGTTGCGCCGCCGGCCGTTGAGTCGCAGCGTCGCCGTCCAGTCCAAGGCCGGGCAGTCCATGACGAGGGCACGCACGACTGCGGCCTCCGGGGCATGGCGAAGCGCCATCATCGTTGCCGCCCCGCCCATGGACCAGCCGTACAGGATGATGTCCGAGGCGCCCTGTGACCGGGCATACCGGATGGCGGCCGCCACGTCGCGCCACTCGGCCGCGCCCAGGTGATAACGGCGGTCCCGGCTGGGCGGGGCGCCCTCGTCGTTGCGGTACGTCACGACCAGTGTCGGCAGCCCTAATCCGGCCAGGGTCGGCAACGCCCGCAGCGCCTCGGCCCGGCTGCCGCCGCGCCCGTGCACCGCGATCACCCAGGTCGACGACGTGCCGGGGACCAGCCATGCCGGCAGGGGGCCGAGCTCGCTCGACACGGTCACCTCGTCGAAGCTCAGACCCCGGGCGGTCAATGGATCTCCGTCGAAGACGGCGCTGCTCGTAGCCCCCCGGATGCCGGCCTGCAGCGTGCCGTGGGTGATCTCGTCCACGCGTCGCACGACGGTGGCCCGGTCGGTGCGTACGACCGCACCGAGCCGGGCGTGCCCGGTCGGCCAGAGCAGCGCGTAGGGCACGTCGCGTTCGGTGTCCTCGGTACGCGCCAGCGTCACCAGGTCGCCGTCGAAACCCCGGACTTCCAGCGGGTACTCGCGGGGCCGGGCGTCGAGGACCTGGTTGGCGAAGTACCAGCCGGCGCTGGCCGTACTGGTCGGGACCAGCAGAGCGAGACCCGCCAGCCCGTACGCGGTGCGGCGGGGCCAGCGGCGGATGGCGACGACGGCGAGTTGGTCCTCGCTCATCGCGGAATCAACGTCAACACCGATGCCTCGGGCGGGCAGGCGAAACGGACCGGTGCCGTCGGGTGAGTGCCCAGCCCGGCCGACACATGCAGCAGCGCCTGGGAGCCGGGCCAGCGGTGCAGTCCCTTGACCATCCGCCGATCCAGGCCGCAGTTGGTTACCAGCGCGCCGGCGAAGGGCACGCACACCTGACCGCCATGGGTGTGCCCGGCGAGGATCAGGTCGAACCCGTCGGCCGCCATCGCACTGATCACGGGCGGCTCCGGCGAGTGCGTCAGGGCGATATGGACATCTGCCGTCGGGTCGGCCGGCCCGGCGACCGCCGGGTAGTCGTCGCGGCCGACGTGCGGGTCGTCGACGCCGACCAGCTCGACGGTGCGGCCGCCCGCCTTGATCGTGGCCCGCGCGTTGTCCAGGTCGACCCAGCCCGCTCCGGTGAACGCGTCCCGCAGCTCCTCGGTCGGCAGCGCCACGCCCTGCACGTACTCGCGGTCGTGCTGGAAGTACGAGAAGGGGTTCTTCAGTACCGGGCCGTAGTAGTCGTTGGAGCCGAACACGAATGCGCCGGGCCGGTCGAACAGCGGCCCGAGCGCGTGGAGCACGGCCGGCACCGCGTCGACGTGAGCCATGTTGTCGCCGGTCACCACGACCAGATCAGGGTCCGTCGCGGCCAGTTCGGCGACCCAGCGCTGCTTTCTGTGCTGGCCGGGGGTCATGTGCAGGTCGGACAGGTGCAGGATCCGCAGCGGCTCCGCGTCGGGGGCGAGCACCGGCACGTCGAAGCGGCGCAGCGTGAACAGGTTGCGCTCGACGAGCGAGGCGTACGCGAGCGTGGCGGCACCGAGCATGGTGGTGCCCGCTACGACACGGCGGAGAGTGGATCGCTTGGCCATGCCTGCCAGATTATCTGGCGGCGGTTGCGGCCCGGCTTCGGTAGCTTTCTTAGTCATGACGCTCAAGGGACGGCTGGAAGAGGACCTGCGTACCGCGATGAAGGCGCGCGACGAGTTGGTGACGTCGACGCTGCGGATGGCGATCGCGGCCGTGCGCACCGCCGAGGTGGCCGGCACCTCCGCCCGTGAGCTCACCGACGACGAGGTGCTGGCGGTGCTGACCAGGGAGGCCAAGAAGCGGCGGGAGGCGGCCACCGCGTTCGCCGACGCCGGCCGCGGCGAGCAGGCCGACAAGGAGCGCGCCGAGGAGGAGATCCTCGCCGGGTACCTGCCTTCGCAGCTCTCGGACCAGGAGTTGGCCGACATCGTCGCGAAGGCGCTTGCCGGCGGGGACTTCACGGGGCCCAAGGGCATCGGACCCGCCATGAAGGCGGCCCAGGCCGCGGTGGCGGGACGGGCCGAGGGCGGCAGGGTCGCGGCCGAGGTACGTCGCCAGTTGGCCGGCTGAAACCAGGCCGGACGAAACGAGTGGGGTGGGCCATCGGCCCACCCCACTCGGTTTACTGCGTCCGGCAGAGTATCGGGAAGCGCTTACACCGTGGATCCTGCGGCGGTGGCGGACCGTTACCGCCACCGCCACCGGGGCCCTGGCCGGGACCGCCGCCCTGACCCGGGTCGGGAGCAGGGTTACCGGGACCTTTGCTGATGAAGATGGTGACGAGGCTGTTGCGGCTGGCCTCACCGGCGGGCTCGGTCTTGGCTGCCGAGCCGGCAGGGCAGTCGGAGCCGACCGGGTCGGGGTCGACCGCGACCTCGAAGCCGGCGGTGCGCAGGGTCCCCTTTGCGTCGTCGACCGACTTGCACTTGACGGCGGGGACGCCGGTGCGCTTGCCGAACGCGATCTCCTTGCTCGGCGCAGTGAAGTTGACCGCCGGCTTGTCGGCCATCGCGTCCCGCAGCGAGTACTGCACCGCCTTGTTGATGTACGCGTGCGGGTCGCCGAGATCGCCCTTCAGCCGGTTGGACAGCGGGGTGTCGGGATCGCCGAGGATGCCGGCCATCGCGACCTGCTTGGTCATCGCGACGAGTGCCGCCGTCTTGTCGCCGTCGGTGGTACCCGTCTTGCCGGCCACCGGCCGCCCGACGATCCCGCGTACGTCCATGGCCGTGCCCTGGTCGCAGCGGCCGAACGCGGACTGGTCACCGAGCGGGCAGCGGGCCGCGTCGACGGCGGCGCGGGCCACGTCGGTGGCGACGACCTGCCGGCACTGTGTCTTCGCCACGTCCAACTTGTTGTCGTTGAAGTCGCGGATCTCGGTGATCGGGGTCGGCGCGCAGTAGGTGCCGTCGGCGGCGAGGGTGGCGTACGCGTTGGCCAGGTCGAGCGGCGTAGTGGCGCTCACGCCGAGCGTGAACGGCCCCCAGCCGTTGGCGAGGTCGGGGTTGTTGGCCCTCTCGTAGTCGCTGGTGGGCTCGTCCGGGGTTCCGTGGGCGCGGAACTGGATACCCAGCCGCTTGGCGACGTCGACCGCGTTCTCGGCGCCCGCCCGCTCCAGCAGCGGCAGGAAGTACGTGTTGACCGAGCGGCCGAAGCCGGTCCACATGTTGCGCGGGCCGTTCATCCAGCTCGGATTCGCGTTGGCGACGCAGTAGTAGTTCGTGCCCTTGCAGGCCGCCTCGCCGTCGCTGCTCACGATGTACTTCTTCGCCTGGTACGGCGACACCGTGTTGATGGTGTAGTCGAGCGCCATGCCCTTCTCGAGGGCCGCGACCATCGTGAACATCTTGAACGTCGAGCCGGCCTGGTAGCCGAGGATGTCGCCGCCGCCGGTCAGAAGGGGTGCGGTTGTGTTCGGATAGTTACCTACCTGGCCCTTTTTCTTAGGGTTGGTGTTGGCCCCGTTGCCGCTCTGGTCGTTGCTGAAGGTGCGGTTGGTCGAGAGCCCGAGCACCCGGCCCGTGCCCGGCTCGACCGCCGCCACCATCGCCGCATACGGGCTTCCGGTCGCAAGGGCCTTTTCGACATTCTTGTGCATCGCCGTCTGGGTGCTGACGTCGAGCGAAGTAATGATCTTGTACCCACCACTCTTGAGCTTGTTCTCCCGCTGGAAGGCGTCGACGCCGAAGTCGCGCTGGTCCAGCCACCAGCGGTACAGGTAGTCGCAGAAGAAACCGGCGCCGAGGTCTGCTCGGGGCATCGATGCGCAGCCCTCCGGCGACCGCTGCCCCACAATCTTGAGCTCGGCGGTCTTCGCTTCGTCTGCCGCCTGCTGACTGATGTACTTCAACGCGACCATCTGGCGCAGCACGTACTCGCGGCGATCCAGTGCGGCGGCGCGCTTCTCGGGATGTGCCGGGTCGGCCGGGTCGAACGAGCTGGGCGCCTTCACCAGGCCGGCGAGCAGTGCGGCCTCGGCCAATGTGAGGTCTTTGGGCTCCTTGCCAAAGTAGACCTGGCTCGCGGCGTAGATGCCGTAGGCACCGTGGCCGAAGCTGGAAATGTTGAGATAGCGCTCCAGGATCTGTTGCTTGTTGTACTTCTTCTCGATAGCCAGCGAGAACTTCATCTCGCGCAGCTTGCGTGCCGGTGTCTGCTCGGTCGCACTGACGAGTTCCTCGTTGGTGCGGGCGGAGTAGGCGAGAGCCTGCCGCACGTACTGCATCGTCAGGGTGGATGCGCCCTGCGAGACCTGGCCCGAGGAGTTGCGGTTCGCGACCGCGGCCCGGGCGACGCCCTTGATGTCCACGCCGTGATGGTCGTAGAACCGGGCGTCTTCGGCGGCCACGATCGCCTGCTGCATCAGCGGGGCGACATCGGTGAGGTGGGTGTCGCGACGGTTCTCGTCGTAGAACATGGCGAGTAGGGTCTTTGCGTCTGAGGCATACACGTACGAGATCTGCGGTGGCGGCAGTTCGATCAGCTGCGATGGCAGGTGGTCGAAGGCGTCGGCACTCGCCTTCGCTGCCAGGCCGGACATGGCGACCACAGGAAAGGCCGCCGCAGCGACCACGATTCCTGCGAGTAGGCCGCAGACGAGCAATGATGCGGTGTTGGTAAGCACACCATGATCGCGCTTGCGCATCCATGTCACGCGAACAGGGTACGGGACGATGCAATAGGCCGCGTCCTTTCTGGACGCGGCCTCGTTGTGATAGACGGATGACTCTAAGCGTGGCGGCGCGTGTGCGGACCGCGTGCAGCCCATGTCCGTCAGTTGGGCGGAATATGTGACGTTTTGGATGACCCGCTTCGGTGGTGGATGAGGCCGGAGAGGTAAAAAGTCCCGTTTAGCATGTTTATCGACGCCCAACGTCGGGTCTAATCTAATTAGCGACGTTGCGTAATCGTGTAACTACAGAGCATGATGATCGGCGGAAGCGAATTGATCCCTCCTGGCCTGGAGGGAGCGACCACCGGTGGTAGTGGGCGGTTGGCGGCTGATGTCGGAGTTGGCGGGTCGCGGTGTGGGACCACGATCCGTACCGATGACGGCCACTAAACGGCTTGGGTGTTAGAGGCCCGGGGGGGCTTTTCAAGGGGGGACGGGAAAGATGACGATGGTCGTCGACTGGCCGAGCATGGCGGCTTGCCGAAATGGCGACCCGGACGCGTTATTCGTCCAGGGCGCCGAGCAAAACATGGCGAAGCGGATCTGCCGGGGCTGCCCGGTGCGGAACGAGTGCCTGGCTGACGCGCTCGACAACCGCATCGAGTTCGGTGTCTGGGGCGGCATGACCGAGCGGGAGCGGCGCGCACTGCTGCGACGCCACCCGCAGGTGACGAGTTGGCGCAAGACGTTCGAGGCCGCGATGGTCAAGGAGCCCATGAAGCAGCTGGACGACGAGAAGGAACTGGTGACGACGGGCTGACACCGACACCAATCGGCGGGCGCGGTCGTGGGGCTCGGCCGCGCCCGGCCTCGTCGGCCTCACGCGGCGATGGCTGTTTCAGGCGCCGGCGATAGCTGTTTCAGCCGCCGCCGTGCCTCAAGCGCCTGAGAACGACCGACCGATCGCCCTCAGCCCGTCGAGGTCGTGGACGTCGGCAGCCTGCACGGGCACCTCCACCACGGGGACCGTCGGGTACGCGGAGACGAATCGCTCAGTGACGGCCGCCTGCCGGCTCCGCTGATCGACCAGCGCCGCGTGTACCCGCATCACGTCGGCCGTCACGCCGTCGCCGTCGCTCTCGCCAAGGCGTACGGCCGCCGCCCGGGCGCTTTCCGAGCTGATCGTCGGCGCCGCGACGGTGGTCACCCGGTTGAGTACCAGGCCGGCCAGTGGCATCCGCTCGCTGTCGAGCCGGTCGGCGAAGTAGGCCGCCTCCCGGACCGCGTCCGGCTCCGGTGCGGCCACGACCAGGAACGCCGTCTCCCGGTCCTGCAGGATCCGGTACGTGTGCTCGGCCCGTTCCCGGAAACCACCGAACATCGAGTCGAGCGCGGTCACGAAGGTCGACAGATCGGTCAACAGCTGTGTACCCAGGACCTTGGTCACCGCGCGGGTGAAGAGCCCGAACGAGGCCGACGCCAGCTTGAACACGCTTCGCCCGCCGACCCGCGCCGGGACGAGCAGCATCCGCAGCATCCGACCGTCGAGGAAGCGTGACAGCCGGGCCGGGGCGTCGAGGAAGTCGA
>JAOPWA010000363.1 GCA_025965915.1 Dactylosporangium sp.
ACGGCCGACATCGAGATCGTTGCCCTGCTCGGCCTGCTGCGCTATCACGAGGCGGCGGAGCGGCTGCGCGGCTGCGTAAGGAAGGAAAGGTTGCCGCTGGCCATCGCCAAGATGGCGGAGATCCTCGAATCCGACGATTCGAGCATCACGGAGCTGGCGGTCCTGCTTCCGCGACCCGCCCTGCGTGGACTGCTGCTCTTGGCAAGCGAGGCGCCGGACGCCCTGGCCGACGACGTGTTCGAGGCGCTGTGGCAGCAGCACGGCGCTCCGATGATCCTGGCCAGCGCCGCCCAGATCGGCGGTCGTCTGCCCGTTCTGCGCGCGATGGAATGGGCCGCCCGCCTGCGGCAGCACGGGTTCTCGGCGCACTGCACGCTCCTGACCCTGTCCGCAAATCACATGCGGACCCCTCGCGACCGGGCTGTGGCGGCCGCGATCGCGATCGAGCTGTTCTCCGACGATCGCGCGATGCCGCTGCTGGAGGATGCGCTCGGCGCCGTGCCCGACCATGAGAACGACCGGGTACTCCAGGACCTGCGGCAGTTGGCCCCCACGATCGCCGCAGCGATCGAACCCGCGAACGTCGGCTGAACCAGCCATCGCCGGCGCACCCGTTTAGCAACCGCTGAACCTGTTCAAGCCGCGCACGCGCTGCCGATGAGAACCCTGAGCACGGAGCGCTCGTCTTGTCGCCACGGATCGGCGATCTATGTTTTTTTCGCCGAAGGGAGCCGCCTCCGATGCTGGACGACGTCACGTCGGTCGCGCTGCATACTGCACTGTCCGCACTCAACCTGCGGCAGCGCGTGACAGCCGACAACATTTCCAACATTGAGACGCCCAACTTCCACGCTCGCAAGGTCTCCTTCGAGCAGGCCCTGGGCACTGCGGTCGCGAACGGCGACAACCCCGCTGACGTGGTCCCGGATATCGCGACATCGCTGGAGCCCACCCGGACCGACGGCAACAACGTCAACCTCGACGAGGAGACGGTGTCGAGCATCGACACGGGCCTGCGGTACCAACTGGCGCTGAACGCGATGAACAGCAAGTTCGGCCTGCTGGGCACCGTGATAAAGGGAAGTGCGTGACATGAGCCTTCCCACCTTCGGCGCGATCGGCATCGCCGGTACCGGCCTTACCGTGTACCGCAAGTGGCTCGACGCGGTCTCCGACAACATCACGAACATGAACAACGCGAGCCCGACCAGCGCGGCCGCGTTCCAGGCGCGCTACGTCCAGGCCAGGGCCGTTACCGACGGCGTGACCGGGCAGGGCGCGGGCGTCGCGGTAGGTGGCACGGTGCTGAGCGGAAACGCTCAGGGCCGCCTCGTCTACGAGCCGTCCAACCCCCTCGCGGACGCGAAGGGCTACGTGCGTTACCCGGACATCGACCTTGGCAGCCAGATGGCCCAGATGATCATGGCCCAGCGCGGCTACCAGGCGAACCTCGCGGTCGTCGACCGCGCCAAGACCGCCTATGAGGCCGCTCTCCAGCTCGGGAGGAACGCGTGACCATCCCCGCAATCGGCGCGATCACCGCCGCCGCACCGGCACTGGCAACTCCCCCGGCGCTGGACGCGGGTGCGGCTGGCCCGGTCGGCTCGTCCGGCACCGACTTCGGCGCCGCGCTCGGCCGGGGCCTGGAGCAGTTGCAGCAGGTACAGGGCAAGGCGGACAACCTTGCCGTACAGGCCGCTGCGGGCACGCTGGCCGACCCGGCCGAGTACATGATCGCCAGTACTCAGGCGTCCCTGGCAACCCAGCTGACCGTGGCCGTCCGTAACAAGGCACTCGACGCGTTCAACGAGATCATGAGGATGCAGGCCTGATGCGCGATCGCGTTACCGCGGTCCTCCGCCGGATCGTCGAGACGTTCCAGTCGTTCACGCCTGGTCAGAAGGCGATGAGCGTGTTCGCGGTCATCGCACTGGCCGTCGGCGGGTACTTCTTCTCCACCTGGGCCGCGCAGCCCACGTACGCCCCGCTGTTTTCGAACCTCGCACCCGCCGACGCGAGCGCGATCGTCGACAAGCTGACCGCCGACGCCGTGCCCTACCAGCTCACCAACGGCGGCCAGACGATCATGGTGCCGCAGGACAACGTGTACGGCGAACGCATCAAGCTGAGCGGCCAGGGACTGCCGGCGCAGTCCGACACCGGGTACGCGCTGCTGGACAAGCAGGGCGTCATGACCAGCGACTTCATGCAGCAGGTCGGCTACCAGCGGGCGCTCGAGGGCGAGCTGAACAAGACGATCAAGTCGATCAGCGGCGTGCAGTCGGCCGCCGTGCACCTCGCGATGCCGGCCAAGGACGTCTTCGCCGACAGCCAGCAGAAGCCGACCGCGTCGGTACTCGTGCAGACCGCACCGAGCGCGAAGCTGACCTCGGTGCAGGCGCAGGCGATCGTGCACCTCGTCTCGTCCAGCGTGCCGGGGCTCGACGCCAGCAAGGTGACCGTCGTTGGCGCGGACGGCAAGGTGCTGTCCACCGACGACGCCGCCGGCGCGAGTGGCGCGGCGGACACCCGTACCCAGCAGACCCAGGCGTTCGAGCAGCGCATGAGCGGCTCGCTGCAGCAGATGCTCGACCAGGTGGTGGGCCCCGGCCACGCGGCCGTGAAGGTCACCGCCGACCTCGACTACGACCAGACCGAAACCAAGACCCAGAAGTACATCGCCGACCCGAGCACGCCGCCGCTGGCGGACAGCAAGAAGACCGAGGTGTACAACGGCAACGGCGGCGCCGGCCCCGGCGTTCTCGGACCGGACAACATCCAGGTACCGGTCGGGGCGGGCAACCCGTCGAGCGGGTACTCGTCCCAGACCGAGACGCGCAACAACGCGGTAGGCATGGTCACCGAGACCCGCAAGTCCGCACCCGGCTCGGTGCGCAAGCTGTCCGTGGCGGTCATGCTCGACAGCGCCACCGCCAAGGGCGCGAACGAGGCCCAGTTGCAGCAACTGGTGTCGTCGGCCGTCGGGCTGGACGCCGGCCGCGGAGACACCATCGCGTTGAGCACGCTGGCGTTCGACAAGTCCGCGGCGAACCAGAACGCCGGCGCGCTCGCTGACGCGAAGAAGGCCGAACAGCAGGCCCAGCTGTACTCGATGATCAAGACCGGCGCGATCGTCGGCGTGATCGCCTTGCTGCTGCTGATCGCAATGTTCAGTACCCGACGGCGCAACAAGAAGCTGGACAAACTACTGAAGGCGGAAGTCGCCCAGGCCAATACGGACCGGGCGGCGCTCGACGCGGCCAATACCCGGGCGATCGAGGCCGACGGCGGCGTCGACGCGCGACTCGCGATCGCGCCGGCGGACTCCGACGACGGCTCTGCCGCGGAGCGCGAGGCACGGCATCGGGAGCTCACCAGCCTGGTCGAGCAGCAGCCTGAGGAGGTCGCACAGGTACTGCGCGGCTGGCTCGCGGACCGGAGGAACTGACGATGACGACCGATGTCGCTCACATCTCAGGTGTACGCAAGGCCGCGATCATGCTCGTGCAGATGGGCAAGGAGCAGTCGGCGAAGGTCCTTTCGCAGATGCGAGAGGCCGAGGTCGAGGAGCTCACCGCCGAGATCATGCGACTGGGCACGATCGACGGGGAGACCGCCGACACCGTACTCAGCGAGTTCCAGCACATGGCCCTGGCCAACCGGTACGCCCACCAGGGTGGCATGGACTACGCGCGGGAACTGCTGGAGGCCTCGCTCGGTCGCGAGGCCGCCGAGGCTCTGGTCGGCCGGCTGTCGGCGGCCTTCGTGGAGATGCCGTTCGGCTTCCTGCAGAAGGCAGACCCCCGCCAGGTGCTCTCCTTCGTGCAGGACGAGCACCCGCAGACCATCGCGCTGGTACTCGCGCACATGCCGGCCACGCTCGCCTCGCAGATCCTCTCCGGCCTGGCCGGTGAGCTGCAGGCCGACGTCGCCCACCGCATCGCGGTCATGGACCGCACGTCGCCGGACATCATCCGGCAGGTCGAGGCGACCCTGGAGCGCAAGCTCTCCACGGTGCTTCAGCCGAACGACCTGTCCGCCGTCGGCGGCCTGCAGCCGCTCGTCGACATCATCAACCGCGCTGACCGCGCCACCGAGCGGCTCATCATGGAGGGCCTGGCCGCCCGTGATCCCGAGTTGGCGGAAGAGGTCCGCTCGAAGATGTTCATGTTCGAAGACATCACCGGCCTCGATGACCGCGCCGTCCAGCTCGTTCTGCGGCAGGTGGAGACCAACGACCTGGCGACAGCCCTCAAGGGCGTACGCGAGGACGTGCGCGACAAGGTCACCCGCAACCTGTCCGAGCGTGCCGCCGAGAACCTCGTCGACGAGATCGACATGCTCGGCGCGGTACGGCTGCGCCAGGTCGAGGAGTCCCAGGCCAAGATCGTCCAGGTCATCCGTTCGCTCGAGGAGTCGGGCCAGATCATGATCAGGCGGGGTGACGATGACGAGTTCGTGGCCTGAGACGGTCGTACGCGGGGAACGGGCGGTGACCGCCGCCCGCTTCGACGTCGACCTGCGCGAGCAGCCCACGCTGCCCAACGAGGTCGCCAACCGGCTGCGCGCCGAGGCGCAGGCCGCCGGGTACGCCACCGGGTGGGCGCAGGGTCGCCGGGAAGCCGAACTGGTCGCCCGGGGCGCCCGCGACCAGACCGCGGCGCAGGTACAACAGGAAGCGGAGATCCAGGCCATTCGCGTCGAGCAGGCGCTGGTCGCGGTCAGCCTGGCCGCGGCCGACCTGCAACGACGGATGGTGCCGGTCGCCGCCGAGTTCGAAGACCTCATCGTCGGCACGGCGTTCGCCCTCGCCGAGGCGGTCATCGGGCGGGAGCTGGCGGTCGCCGCCGAGCCCGGCCGCGACGCGGTGGCCCGGGCGCTCGCGCTGGCGCCGACCGGCCGGCCGGTCACCGTACGCCTGCACCCGGCCGATCACGAGACGGTGACCGGTGGACAACCCTGCCCTGTCGAAGTAGAGGGGCGCACGGTCACGCTTCTCGCCGATCCGAGCCTCCAACCGGGGGACGCGGTCGCCGAGTGCGACGCCACCACCATCGACGCCCGAATCGCACCGGCACTGGCCCGGGTACGGGAGGTACTGGGACTTTGACGGCCACTCTGCAGCACCGCTTGGGCGGCGTCGCCACGGCCGCGAAGCCCCTCGTGGTCGGACAGGTCAGCAGCGTGCTGGGCCTGTCGGTCGTGGTGCGCGGCATCCCCGGCCGGGTCGGTGACCTTGTTGCCATCACGACGGACGGCGCGCCCGTACTGGCCGAGGTCGTCGCACTGAACGGCGACCAGCTCACCTGCCTGCCGCTGGGCGCCCTGGACGGCATCGGCGCCGGCAACCCCGTCGCGTCGACCGGCGGCCCTCTGAACATCACCGTCGGCGACCAACTGCGCGGGCGGGTACTCGACGGGCTCGGCCGGCCCATGGACGGCGGCCCGTCGCTGTTTGGCGAGCGCGTCGGCGTGGACCAGGCGGCCCCGAACGCGCTGGCCCGTGGACGGGTGACCGAGCCGCTGTCGTTGGGCGTGCGCGCGATGGACACCCTCATCCCGGCGGGGCGCGGACAGCGCATGGGTATCTTCGCCGGCTCCGGCGTCGGCAAGTCCAGCGTGTTGTCCATGATCACCCGCGGTACCGACGCCGAGATCAGCGTGATCGCGCTGGTGGGCGAGCGCGGCCGTGAAGTGCGCGAGTTCCTGGAAAACGACCTGGGGCCCGAGGGCCTCGCCCGTTCGGTGGTCGTGGTCGCCACCTCCGACCAGCCCCCGCTGGTACGCCTGCGCGCCTGCTTCGTGGCCACCCGAATCGCGGAGTGGTTCCGTGACCAGGGCCGTGACGTGCTCCTGCTGATGGACAGCCTGACCCGTGCCGCGATGGCCCAACGCGAAGTCGGCCTGTCCGCCGGCGAACCGCCGGCCACCCGCGGATACCCGCCGTCGGTCTTCGCCCTTCTCCCCCGGCTGCTGGAGCGCGCCGGGCCGGGTGCGGTCGGCAGTATCACCGGCCTGTACACCGTGCTCGTCGAAGGTGATGACCACAACGAACCGATCGCCGACTCGGCCCGCTCGATCCTCGACGGCCACGTCGTACTCGACCGCAAGCTCGCCACCTCCGGCCACTTCCCCAGCATCGACGTGCTGGAGTCGATCTCCCGGGTGTCGGGCGCGGTCACCAGCCGTGAGCAGCGCGCCGCCGCCACCGAGCTGCGCCGCCTGCTCGCCGCCCACCGCGACGTCCGCGAACTGATCGAGATCGGCGCGTACGTGCCGGGTACCAACCCGGACGCCGACCGGGCCCGCGAACTCATGCCGGCGATCAACGCGTTCCTGCGCCAGGACCTGGACGACCAGAGCACAGCCGAAGACGCCTGGAAGGCGCTGGCCGCCATCTTGATCGGGGCCGGCGGATGAGGGGCTTCCGGCTGGCCAGTGTGCTGCGCGCCCGGTACGCGCAGGAGAACTCCGCGCGCGGCAAGCTGCTGAGCGCCCATCAGGAGGCGGCGGAGGCCGCGGAGCGGGTGCGCCGGATGGACGCGGCCATCGACGCGCGGCCCCGGCCCGACTCGCCCAGCAGCCTCGCATTCGCGGCCACCATGTGGGCCCGTCAGGCGATGGCCGGCGAGCTGTCCATGGCTGTCACGGCCGCGGCGCAAGCAGAGGCCACTGTGGACGAACGCGCCACGGACCTGACCGTGGCGGCCACCCGCCGGCGCATCGTCGAGAAGCTCGGCGAGCGCCACGCCGAAGCCGAGCGGTCCGCCGAAGAGGCAGCCGCCCAGCGGGAGGCCGACGACCTC
>JAOPWA010000367.1 GCA_025965915.1 Dactylosporangium sp.
GTCCGTACGCACCGTGGCCACCTGCGAGCCGGCAGGAACGGCGACCACCGTCTCCCGCGGCGCGGACAGCCAGAACGTCACGTCCGCACAGGCCGCCGTCGGGGCGAACGGCCGCACTCCGATGAGGTCGAGAAACTTCAGATAGTGCCGGTCTGGCACCCGGTTGAGCCGGTACAGCAACTGGTCGACCATGAACGCGAACGTCTCGATCAGCGTGACGCCCGGATCGGAGACGTTGTGGTCTGTCCACTCCGGACAGCGCTGCTGGACCAGCCTCTTGGCGTCGTCGACGAGATCCTGGAAACGCCGGTCGTCGAGGTTCGGGGTGGGCAGCATCAGTCGGCTCCGTCGTGCTGGGGGATGTCGTGCTGGGGGATGACGTAGAACGGGAAGACCAGGTTGCGCGGGTCGTTACCGCCGCGGATGCGGTACCGGATGTCGATGAACAGGGTGCCGCGGGCCGCGTCGGCGAAGTCCACCTCCACGTCGTCGACGACGATGCGCGGCTCCCACCGCTCGAGCGCCGCCCGTACCTGATAGGAGATCTGCCCGGCGGTCGCCGCGTCGGCCGGCGCGAAGACCAGATCGTGGATGGCGCAGCCGAACTCCGGCCGGGCCGGCCGCTCCCCCGGCGCGGTGCCCAGGATGAGCCGGATGCTCTCGACGACCTCCCGCTCGCCGCGGACCAGCGCAATCGATCCGGTCGGGTCGGTGCGCACCGGAAACCCCCACCCGGCACCGACGAACTCCGCCGGACCCACGAACTCCGCCGACGACATCTCAGCCTCCAATGACGACGGTCGGGCAGCCGGCGACGATCGGCGCGCCGCAGCCGGCGAGGTCGCCCATGCGGGCCGCCGGCCGGCCGCCGATCAGCACCGTCGGGCAGCCCGGCGGCAGGATGACCGAGGGTGGGTGCGGTGGTATGCCCGGGAACGCGCAGACGTGAGTGGTGCCGACGACGGCAGCGGGCATGCCGCCGATCAGCACGGTCGGTACGCCGGGTGGGCCGATGGTCCCCGGATGCCCGGTGGCGTCGGTGACGCGTGCGGCAGGCGGCATCTCGTACCCCCTCTCAGTTGATCTTCACTAGGCCACCGCGCACCGTGACCGGACCCGTGGCGGTGAGCTCGGCGGCGCCCTGGCCGGTGACCTTGACGGTGGCGCCCTCGACGGATGCGCCGGCCGTGCCCTTCACCGTGGCCTGGCCCGTGCCTTCGATACCGACGTCGCTCTTCGAGGTGATGGTGACCTTCTGGCCGGACAGCTCCAGCGGCCCGGTACCCGCGTCGACGCTCACCCCGTTCTTCGCGGTCAGCTTGATCTTTCCTTCGCTGGTCAGCTCGACCAACTGCCCCTTCTTGTCCAGCTTCAGCGCGAACTTGCCGTCACCGGTGGTCAGCAGCACGCCATCGGCCTGGGTCGACTCGGCCAGTTCGAGGCGGTGCGCCGTCCGACCGACGATCGCCCGCACGGACACCTCGCCGCTGCTCGCGTCGACCGGCTCGACCTGCAAGGCCGGCAGCGCGTCCTTGCCGTTGTAGAGACCGCCGAGGACGTACCCGCAGTCCAGGTCGCCGCCGGTGAAGCCGACCAGGACCTCGTCACCGACCTCGGGCAACATCACCGTGCCGCGCTTGGCCCCGGCGCCGGCCGCCACCACCCTGGCCCAGCCGGTGGTGTACTGCCCGGAAAGCCACGGCATCGTCAACTTGACCCGGCCCAGCTTCTGGGGATCCTTGACGTCACTGACCACGGCCGGCACAAGCCCCTGCGCGGCCGCGCCGGACCGACCGGTACCGCCGCGGCCGCCGCCGGTCAACCCATACAGGGAGCGGTCGGAGCGGCCGGACACGGTGAACGCGGTGGTGTAGCCGGCCTGTTCGCTGAACAGGTGCCGGGTGCTGGTCAGGGTGTACTTGCCGGCGAACGGCTCGCCGACGTTGGCCAGCGCCACCGCGGTTCCGGCGCGCAGCTTCGGATTGCCCTTGGCCACGCCCTCGATCTCCGCGCAGCCGCCGCCGATGCGCGCGGCCAGGGCGTCGGCCGCCGCGCGTACCTCACCCTCGGTGCGCAGCGCCGGATCGGCCATCAGGTACGACGGACTGTCGAACGTGCGGGCCAGCCGTACCGGGTCGGCCCCGCTGACCTCCGTACCCGGCACCTTCGGCGCCGCCGCGGCGGACACCTCCCGCTTGCTGCCCATGTCCCAACCCCGGACGGTCACCTCCGGCACCTGCCCGACCGCCGTGATGCCGGCCCGGAGCGAGACCAGATTGCGGTCGGCCTCCAGCACCAGCGGGTCCTGGGTGGCCCGCGCACCGGGGTCCGGCGCACCGGCGGGCGGCTGGGGCAGCCGGAAGTGCAGCGCACCTTCAACGACCACGACCTGCGCGCCGACCAGGTCGGCCAGCCGCATCAGGAAGTCCCAGTCGGACACGTTGTCCTGGGACAACTGCGCCTCGGGGGAACCGCCGACGCCGCGGACCGCGTCGATCCGGCCGACTTTCAACCCGGCCCGCTGGGCCACCTTGCGCACCACGTCGGCGACGGTCATGTTCGGGTACGCGGCGACCCGGGTCCCGTGGAACAGCCGGTGCGCGTGGTCGAGCCCGCGTACCTCGGTCACCGAGCCGGTCGGCTCGATCTCGCACTCCACCGCGGTCACCTCGCCGGTCACCAGCGGCTGCGGTCCGCCCGGATCGGAGGTCTGCACCGACACCTTCACCTCGACGCCGATCCGCAGGCCGGCCTTGCCCAGTACGATCCGGGCCGGATCGCGGAAGCGCAGCACGAACCGGTCCGGCACGTTACGGCTGTCGTCGACGTACGCGTACATCAGCAGCGCCGCCACGTCGGCGGCCAGCGGGCGGCCGCCCACCTCGACCAGCAGTGAGTTGGCGAACTGCTCATTGGCCACGAGACTCGATCTCCTCCTGGGCCGGCACCAGCAAGGTCGTGCCCGGTCGCAGCCGCATCGGGTCGTCGATGCCGTTGGCCTCGGCTATCTCGCGCCACAGGCCGGGCTGGCCGTATGCCCGGTAGGCCACCGAGTGCAGGGTGTCCCCCGCGACCACCACGTGTACGTCGCGGGCGGCGAGGGCGCCCGACGTCGGGTTCTGCCCAGGCTGCTCACCGGAGATCTCCTCCAGCGTCACGGTGCACAGCGCCCGCACGGGCGTGCCGCCCGGGGTGAACAGCGTGTACTTCGCGGCCACGCTGCTGACGAACGACGGGAAGCCGACCATGCCGCCCCAGTGGAACACCACCCACGGCGGCGAGCCCTTCTTGGCCTGCCGGCTGGACTCGGTCGGTACGCAGCAGCTGAACAGTTCCTCCACCCGCCGGACCACGCTGGCGTCCATCGTGTCGGTCGCGTCGAAGAACATCTCCAGCGACAGCTTGCACGGGTCGGCACCGGTGAACTCCGGTACTCCGCTCTTCTTCGCGTTGCGCTGGGCGTCCCGCTTCCACTTGGCATTCTTGGTCAGCGCCAGTTCCTTGGGGTTGAACTGGAACTCGATGCGACTGATCTGCGGTCCGGGACTGGCCGTGCCGCCGTTCTTCGGCGGCTCGTGCAGTTGCAGGTACGCGTGCGCCAGTTGAGGAGGCGGGCCGCCGGCACCGCCCCTGGTGGCGGTGCCGGGCGCGGTGAACGTGACGGGCGAGGCGCTCATGCCGGCTCCTCGCTTCGCTCAGAGCCGGCATGAGACTCCAGCGCACTGAACTCATGATTCGTTCGCTGACGCTCGCTCATGTCCCGCTCAGCCTCCGGTGCCGGGGCCGAAGAAGCCGTGGTGGGCCAGTTCGAGCGTCTCGACGGCGACCTTGGGCTGGTCCGGGCTGAGCTGCGGACCGGTCCAACGCACCGGGATGACGTCGAGCAGGCCCCAGCGGGCGATGACGGTGCCCTCCAGCGTGCGCGCCTCGATCGTCGCTGTCTTGCGCTTGATGCCGCTGACCGCTGTGGAGAACCAGCGCGTCAGCTTGGCACTGTCCGCGGTGACCGGCCGGGACAGCTTGATGTTGGAGAACTTCATCCGGGTGGGCAGTTGCCACACCAGACCGTTGTTGCCGCCCTCTTCGCGCTGCTCGATCACCAGCTCGCAGCCCAGCCCGTCACATGTGTTGAACGCGCCGAGATCCTGATCGTCGATCTTCACGACGAAGGAGACCGCGACAGCGACATCGTCCTTGGCCATGAGCCCCTCCTTCGGTACCCGTCAGG
>JAOPWA010000439.1 GCA_025965915.1 Dactylosporangium sp.
CCGGTGCTCGGGTCGGGCACGGTGACCGGCGCCGGCTTCGGCGCACCGAACACGGTGGCCACCGCGTCGCTCACGGCATGGACACCGGCGTCGATCGTGCCGCTGCCCGGCGGCAGGTGGTACATGACGGCGACGACGTACCGGGCGTTCGGCCCGGCGAAGCCTACGGCGCTGGTGCACCAGTGCTTGCCGCCCGGGTCCGACTCGATCGACCAACCGTCCTTGGTGCCGGGCTGCGCGGCCGGTCCGGCCGCCCACACGCCCCACTGCTGGATCTGGCCGACGTGGCGCATCGCGCCGACGATATAGTCGCGGTCGGTCGGATTGAGCTTTTCCAGCACGTACGACATCAGCCGCTGCAGGTCCTCCGCCGACGCCTTCATGAATCCCCAGTACCGGGGGGAGCCGGGCACGAAGGTGAGGCCCGTCATGCCGTACACCTGCTGGAAGCGCGGGACCATCGTGTCCTTGCCGTAGCGCTTCCACAGGGCGTCGGCGGCGTCGTTGTCCGAGACGCTGAACATGGCCGCGATCTGTTGGCGGGCACTGGCGTCCAGGGTCACCTCGCCGGTACGGCCCCGCTCCAGCACGCTGGTCGCGATCGCGAGCTTGATCGTCGAGCTGGTCCACATGACGTGCTCGGGCGTGCCCGTCCGCCACACCGCGCCGGTCTGCCGGTCACGGACGACGAGGCCCAGGTACCCCGGCTTGGTCTTGACCAGGCTGGCGGCATCGTCGAAGCGGCGCTGCTGGTCGCAGCCCCACGGTCCGCAGTCGGTGCCCGCGGCGGGCGTGCCCGACGGCGCGGCCCCGCCAGGTGTCGCCGAGCCGGTGGGGTGGCCCGGTGCGGAGCCGCTCGCCGCTGGTGACCCACCCGTCGCGCTGGCCCATCTCGGCGATGTGCCGTCCGTCGTGAGTAACGGGGTGAGCAACACGGACATCAACGCGATCAGGCCGAGCGCGGTCGCCGCGACCGAGCCGGTGATGAATATCCGTCGCCTCGTCACCCCGGCGAGACTACTGGGAGTGGCGCACTACCGGGAGTGCGGCACTACCGGGAGTGTCGCCATCCCGCGCTGAGGAACGTCACAGCAGCGGGGACGGCCGGGTACCAGCCCGCGGGGTCATGACCGCCTGGTGGGTGAACCACCGACACGCTCACCGAGTGCTGGGTGAGGATAGAGGCGAACCGCTCCGCCTCTCCACGGATGGACCCGACCTGAAGTGGGGTGGCTTCGGTGGCCCCTTCGACCAGGAAGAACCGCACGTGTCCGGCAGTGTCGTCGGAGACGAGCCGGTCAGGCGCGTGTGCTTCGCTGTCGGGGCTGAATACGGCGTCGGGGTCGTCGACGCGGAAGTAGCCGCCGAACGACGCGACCTGGCTGTAGAGGTCGGGATGGCGAAGGGCCAGCACAGCGGCCCCGTACCCGCCCATCGAGAAGCCGCCGATGGCGCGCCGGCCAGCAGCGCGGCGAAGGCTGCCTTCGGTGCTCCGGAGCACCGGCCCGGTAACGAAGGACTCGAGCGCGAATCGGCCCTTGTGGTCATCGCCCCATTCCGTGTCCCAGTCGCCGGCCCGCCCGTCGGGAACGGCGACCACGAAGGGCACGCCGCTGCGGCACATGTCGGCGTCCAGCGCGGGAACCTGGTCGTTGACGAGAGCCCTGGGGTCTTCGGGGTAGCCGTGTAGCAGGTACAACACCGGGAGATCGGCGCGATCAGGACCCGCCGGATGGTGGATCCACACCTGCCGCCGGCCATCAGTGGCACTGGAGTCGGGGAGGGCGACGACACGATCCCAGCCCGGCGTACAGCCGGGCGCCGGGCGCGACGCACCGCTGGCGTGGATGACCACCCCGGCGGTGATGAGACCGAGGCAGAGCGTCAGGGCCAGGCTCAGCATCAAGGCGGTTCGTCGTTGATTTCGGAGCTGATTTCGGCGTTGATCTCGTGGTGAATGTCGCGAGGAGCTGGTCACGGCGGCTCAGCGGAGCCCGAGGTCGGTGCACAACGAGGGGAGGACCCGGGCGAACGCGTCGCTGGCGAACTGCCAGTTGTGACCGGCAACCCCGGTGAACTGGTGCACCTTCACGCCTCCCTTCGACGCCGCCGCCGCGAGCTTCTTCGACATCGTCATCCTGTCGGGATCATTGACTCCGGCGGCGAACCAGCCGGTCGTGCCTTTGTAGTGGCGTGTCCGCAGCAGCCGTACGGGATCATGATTTTCCATCGCGTCCCGCGACCCGCCGAACAGCGCCGATCGGGTGTGATCGCGATTGCCCAGGTTAGGGCACAGGTCGCCGGCGAGATCGACGAAATGCCGAAATGTGTCCGGATGTGCCAGGGCGAGACCGACCGCGCAGGTTCCGCCCGCGGAGAACCCGGCGACCGCCCACCGGTTGGCGAACTGCGGTACCCGCAGGGTCCTCGTCACGAACTCCGGCACGTCCACGGTCAGGTAGGTCTCGGCATTGCCCTGCGGGCCGTCGACGCATTCGGTGTCACCGGTGGCCGAGCCGTTCTGGTCGACGAAGAGCAGGACAGGGGCCAGGCCGTGGTGAGTGGCGGCGTACGCGTCCGCGCTCGCGATCGCCTTACCGGAGGTCGGCCACTGAGCGGTACCCCCCGGCGCCCCGGCCAACATGACGATCACGGGTAGCTTCGTGCGGGCCGCCGTGAAGTACGCCGGCGGCAGGTAGACGCTGCCCGGCCGGTGCGCGAAATGCGACCGGGTGGCCGGCGGGTCCAGCGCGACGAGGACGCCCTTGTCGGACGCTACCGAGTGGGGCGGCAGGTGCAGCGCTGGACCGTTGAGCAGCTTGCCGTTGAGCAGCTTGCCGTCGAGCACCTTGGTGTGTCCGAGCAGGTCACCGAAGGTCGGCCAGACACCGTACTCGTCGTTGATCAGTAGCAGCGCCCCGGTGAGCGTCAGCGGAACCGCTGCGCCGGCGGTACATCGCCGCAGAAAACCCGGCCTGGCGACGATCAGTGGAAAGCCGATCAGTGCGGCCAGTCCCATCGCCACCCACAGCGCGAAGCAGGCGGGGTAGGCATCCGTGACCGCGCCGGTCACCCACAGTGCGGCGGCTACGACACCGGTCACCGCCGCCGAGACCAGCACGACGGCGGGCAGTTCGAGGGCCAGCCAGCTTCGCTGCCGCGAGATCCACGAGCCGACCAGCGCCAGCGCCCCCAGCGCCTCGATCGTGGGAGCCAGCGCGGGTCCCAACAGCGGGACGACGTCGAATCGACCGGCGCTCGCCGCCGCCTGGAGCGCCCCCGCCGCCAGCAACGCCACGAGCGATGTCGCGGCGGCGAGCCAGACCTTGGACGCCCGTCGGCGGCCTGACATGGCCGGCGGATCGTCTCGCGGCTGGGCCGCGAGATGCTCGGCAAAGGGTCGCTGTTCCACCAACTTCATTATCGCGCCCGTTCGCCCGGTCCCGCCTGTCTACGCCTGAACAACCGCCTCTACGCCTGAACAACCGCCTCTACGCCTCAACGACCGCGTCTACGCCTGAACAACCGCGTCTACGCCTGAACAACCGCCTCTACGCCTCAACGGTCGCGCAAGGTGCCACTAGTTGCTGCTATGCAGGGGCCGAATGCCACAATATGTGACACCTTGCGCGTTCTTGTCAGGTGTCGGAAGGTGTGACGCGTGTCATTAATGCCATTCGTCACGACGCGCATGCGCTCAGTTCGCATGTTCAGCCGGCTATGGTCGAGTCAAAAAGATAACGATCTGGGTATCTCGCGCTCTCATTTCGTGCTGGGACGCCGCCACCGCGCATCATCGCGTTGATGGCCCACGACATGCCGCCCGGCATTGACATGCCGAGCGGCATTGACGACCCAGGCGTTCGCCCGCCCCCGCGACATGGTCGTCGACGATCGTCGCCCTGCCCCCTCCGCTGGAGCTATGAAACCGCCGAAGAACCACCGTTGTGGTAAGCACGTCGCTGTTGCCAACCCCGCCTCGCAGATTCCGCTCTGGGTTGCCTGCCAGATTCATCGCAGCGGGAACGCGCAGGTCCACGACCGGTTCAAGGACATCGTTCAGTTGGAGTTCTACGGCGAAGAGATCCTGCAGTTGGGCTGGATCGTCGAGTACGGGATGCTCGACTAGCGGATCATCGTCATGAAGCAGCCGCCGTGATGCGCTGGCGCACGGTGCGCTCCTCGCCCGGCTCGCAGTGCAGCATGACTTCCAGTCTGCCCGGCTCCGTATCGGCTACGTCGTACAGGATTGTCAACAGCGTCCTGAGCTGATCCGGCGGCTCGTCGGCGAGTAATTGCGCCGCGTCGTCGACGACGACGGTCAGCGGCGCCTCGGCGACCAGGTCGTTGAGGCAGTCGGAGAGGGCGTCCCAATTGTGCCCGAAGTACTCGGGAAAATGGAGCTGTGCGGCCCACTCGGCGAACAGTTCCGCGCGGTTGCGGCAGGCCCTACCTCGTACCAGGCTCGCCTGGTTGGGTGGTGCGCCGGTGAGCACGCGCAGCCACGACAGCGGCTGGCTCTCAGGTGATTCGGGCATGGCCATTCCTGTTCTGAAGCCGTTCCTGTTCTGAAGCCGTTCCTGCCCTGACGTGGATCCTGTTCTCTGGCGCTGAGGTCTCGAGTACCCATCGGGCCGGGCGGGACCATGCCCGCCCGGCCCGACGCCGTTGCACCTGTAGAAGTGTCACAGGCGGTAGAAGTCCGTGTAGTGGTTGGGGGAGTACCAGGTGGCGCCCGTGGAGCGGTTGACCACGATCCGGTAGGCGTCGCGGTGAGCGCCGTAGGCTCGTGGGTACACGTCGTACTCGTAGTAGGTCGCGCCCGACGGCAGTTGGCCCTCGTAGTTGTTGTACCGGCCGCCGGCGAAGTTGTACTGGCCGCCGCTCCAGGAGTACCACCCACGGGTGGTCGGGAAACCGCGGCTCTGCCAGCCACTGCGGGCGGTTCGGGCATCCGCGCAGCCGGAGATGTTGCACGAGCCGTAGGCGGTGGCGAAGGCCGGGGTGGCGTTCGTCGGCGCGACCACGGCCGGTCCGACGAGGGCGGCGACCACCATCGCGGTCAGCAGGGCGAGCATCGAAACCAGTCGCAGCGGTCGTGGTCGGGACGGAGTCGGGTGGGTGGTGTAACCAGTCAAGGCAGACCTCCGGTACCTCTGGGCAAGAAGCAGTACGAAAACCCGCATCACCGGGCACGCCCAATTCTCAGAGGTCGATGTGGGCACACGGAAGATCGGGCGGGAGTATTCATCGATAGTGCACTATTGCTTTGCCGCTCGCGGTGCGTCGTTCACCGCAATGTCGTGGCACCGTCAACGTCGCGACACCCGCAATGTCGGACCCCGCCGGCACCACCGCGCTGGTGCTGACGGCCGTCGATGAACTGACCGGCTGTCCGTCGTGTCCGTACGCCGGACCCGTACGCACGATGGAGTGCCAACCGCGCGGCTGACTTTCGCTGACGCCGGGTCGCGTAGCGTCACCTCGGCCCGGGCCTCCGGTTAGATGTGGGCGGGCCGGAGCGGTAAGAGACGGTGGGGACGCGTGACCGACGACAGTGAGATCCGAGTTTTCCTGGTCGACGACCACAAGGTGGTGCGTTCGGGACTCGTCTCATATCTGGGCACCGAGCCCGGCATGATGGTCGTCGGAGAGGCTGCGGACGGCCGCCGTGCGCTCGACGAGATCGCCGTCCTGGCCAACACCGGCGCGTTGCCCGACGTCGTGCTCATGGACCTGCAGATGCCCGACATGGATGGCATCACCGCGACCGCGGAGATCAAGCGCCGGTGGCCGGAGGTCGAAGTCGTCGCCGTCACCTCGTGCCTGCTGGTCGGTGCCGGGGTCGCGGTGCTCGGCGCGGTCGTGGGATGGCGCTTTATCGGCGGTCGGGGGTGGGGCGCGCCTGATCGAAGTCGGTAAAGATATGGCGATAGGCCCCAAGATATGGCCATGGACCCGAAGATATGACCATGAACCACAGCCTCGACCTGTCCGACGAGCGGTTGCGAGAGTTCTGGCGGGAACGCCACCTGTGCACCCTGACGACGCTGCGGCCCGACGGTACCCCGCATGTCGTTCCGGTCGGCGTCACGCTCGATGTCGAAACCGGTACCGCGCGCGTGATCACGTCACGGGGCTCGCTCAAGGCTGGGCACGTGGCTGCCGCCGGGCCGGCCGGCGCACCGGTCGCGGTGTGCCAGGTGGACGGGCGCCGGTGGGCGACCCTGGAGGGCCGCGCGGTCGTCAGGGACGAACTGGCGGCAGTGGCGGACGCCGAGCGTTGCTATGCCGACCGGTACCGTACGCCACGTCCCAACCCCGAGCGAGTGGTGATTGAAATCGCGATCACCCGAATCCTCGGTAGCGTGTAGCGCGCGTTGGTCCAGGACAACAGCGCTAGGCGAGGATGGTATCCACGATCTGCTCCGCGAGCCCCTGGTGCTGGGCATACGCATCGGGAAACGCTGATACCTGTACCCTCTGAGCCGCGACGGTGACGCTCAGTTGGTCCCAGCCGGGGATCGTGACCAGAGCGGCGTAGAACCGGCGGGCGGCTTCCTGCGGAACCATCAGTTGGTCGACGCTTCCCCAGTTCGGCCGCTGCTGGAACAGGCCAATCGAGTCATGGTCCTGCCCCACGCCCTCGTTGGGGTGGTCCATCGACCCCGGTACGCCGGGGTTGGCGAGGTTACGCAAATGGGACTCCTGCAGCGCGGTGGCGACCGCCACCACGTGGGCGCGGCGCGGCAGGTTCATCTGTTGGCCAGCCTTGACGATGGCGGCCGCGTTGTCCATCTCGGACTGACTCAGTCCGCCAACCGGCTGCGGCTTGGTTGGAGAAGACGCCGCCTGCGATTTCTGCCCTGATGCTGTGGGATTCGGCGCAGCGGTGGCGCGGTTACGGCTACGAGAAACGCCGTCTCCGGCGCGCATGCGCCCCGCCGCTTCGGCGGCCCTTGGGCCGGCGGTGGCTGCGGTCGCGACGTGCGAGCTGGTGTCGGGGGCGGCATTCGCCGGAGAGACAGCCCAGGAAACGACACCGATTCCGCCGAGCGCGATGCTCGCGGCCAATCCACTCACGAGTGGGCTGGGCTTCGACTTCCTAGCGAGCGCGATGTTCGCGGCTACTCCACTGAAGAGTGGGTCGATCTTCGATTTCCTGGCGAGCGCGATGCGTTCGGCTACTCCATCCAGGAGCGGTTCCATTCTCGTGGCGTGACGTCCGCGTCGGTAACGGCGCAAGTAGTTGGACGCTCTGCCTCGCTGCTGATCATTTTGGATGTTGTTTTGCTGATCAATTTCGGTGTTGCGTTGCACCCGGCGAGTTTAGGTACGAGACAGTGGTGTTTGGCGAATAGAAGTGCGGCAGGCCACATCGCCTATCTCGTTGAGTTGTGAACCGATCACGCTCCGCGATTCCGAGTGTCCGGAACGCACTTTTAGTCCGCCTGCTCCCCTAATCGAACACGATAACTGGACTCTGCGTCGATACGTACGGCACCGTCCGTGCATGCGCTCTCGCCCTGAGACCGTGGGTGATTTCCGCAGAAAGAGCCGTGAGGGGGCTTTCGCGACCCGAATTTCACCCAGTAGTGTCAGCGCGTCTGGTCCGATCACTAGTCACCACATGGGTGGCATCGGAGCGGACCCGCTGAGTCGTGCTCAACGAGCCGGGGACCCACCGTACGTCTGGGGTGAATCCGCAGGTCTTTGCCTGCGGTAGGGCGAACTCCTCGCCCGAATCCGTCAGCTAACCCGGTAGGCGGTATCACAAGGAGATCATTCACATGCAACACGGTAAGTACCTTTGCTCGTTCCTCCGAGCACCCCGCCGCTCCGCGCACACGCCTTGGATCGCTCGATCTCGAACGGGCTCGTGACGCCGGACCATTAAGCCCCGCCAGCGGCTGCGACGCGGCCTGGTCGAGCCAGCGGGATTCCCGGAAAAGGCATCCAGAAACGTATCCACCCTTTGTGGTGCATACGTGTAGGCGCCTGCCCGGAATCACCTGATGATCGGGTGCCGTCGGCATTCGTAGCTCTGCTTTCGAACCGCATTCTGGCGGCGCGCCTCTGCCGCTGTCGCGCCTCTGCCACTGTCGCGCCTCTGCCGCTGTGGTGGTCCAGTGCTCACGCGTCACCGCGTCGACGCATGGCCGGCCCACCTGAGCGTCCCCCTGTTTATCGAAGTCACGCCGCTGCGGCGTATGTGTGGAGACCTGAAATGACGCACCGCCGTAGTCGCCAACGATTCCGTCACGCGGGATCCCCCCGTCGATTCCCGGTTCCGATCGCCTCGGCCGCTGTCCTCGCGTTGGCCACGGCCGGCATTCTCTGGAATCAGGCCGACCATGCGGGTGCGTTAGGCGCCTCCCTGAGCGTCACGGTCGCGGACACGGCACTCTCCAACGGCAGCAACGCCGCGGGGGTCTTGTCCGCCATTAGGCCTCCGCAATCGCGGCAGGCGTCGTCGGCAAAGCGGGCGCCGGCCCCATCGGAGCAGCAAGCCTGGACGTCGGCGGTGACGTCGGCCGCATCACCGCAGGCACCGCCCGCACCACCGACTCAGCCGCCCCCTGCGCCGCCGCAGGCACCGCCCGCACCACCGACTCAGCCGCCCCCTGCGCCGTCCTCCAAGGTCCTTGATTTCACGTTCCAATTACAGGTGAACGGTTACTACTGTGGCCCTGCGGCGACCCGGATCGCCCTGACCGCCCGCGGGAAGACTCCTAGCCAGGATGAGGTTGCCAGGAGCCTCGGCACCACGGCCGGCGGCACAAATTCCGCCGAAGACACCACGAGGGCGCTCAACAGTATGGGCGACGCCCCCGTCTACCAGACGCACACGATTCCCGGCGATTCCGCGACTCCGGCCCAGATGGATCAGCTCCAGGCGGACGTCGTACACGCCATCACCAACGGGTACGTCGTCGTCGCGAACATCGTCGGCAACGGGCTGGACCTGGACGGCGGTTGGCACGGCTACGGTGGCGGTCATTACGTGACCGTTGTCGGCTACCGCGATGACGGACGAACCGTGAAGGTTGCCGACCCCGCCAACACCAACGGCGACGGTACGTACTGGATGACCAGCATCAACTTCGCCAACTGGATGGCGCACCGAGGCTACTCGGCCTGACCGCCCATCGGCACCGGTAGACCGCCGGTCCCTGTTGGACCCGCGACCGTCGCTTCGGACTGTCCGTGGCAGCCGGTCTGGCCCTGATGTCGGTGGAGTACGTCCGCCGGGTGCTGGTGGGCATGGGGCACGCCACGAACGGCGACGGGGTTAGCAGTCTCCTGATCGCGCTGACCTACCTGTGCATGCTGAGCGCGGGCATACTGGTCGTCCTGCGGCCCCGAGCGACAAGGGCGGGGTGATCGACGCGACGGTGATCGGCATCGCCGGGGCCGGCCCACTGTGGGAGTTTCTGCTGCGTCCTCGGCTTGAGTCCAGGGCGAGTCCTCCGGCCAGCAGTTCGTCATGCTGGTGGAGATCTTTGCGCTGATCGCCTTCGTCGGCGCGCTCGGCCGAATCTCGGCGACCACCGGAC
>JAOPWA010000440.1 GCA_025965915.1 Dactylosporangium sp.
GAAGTGGCCGGCGTACGGTTTCGCGGTGCATAAGGGATATGTGACGCCCGACCACACCACGGCGCTACGCCGGCATGGGCCATGCGGGGTACACCGCTTCTCGTACGCCAACGTCGCGGCGGTGGCGGATGAGGCGGCGCGGCGGGGTACCGTCGGCGTGGCGTCCGGCGTGACAGCACCGGGAGCGGTGGCGGTGGGCGACAATGTTTGCATGGAAGGCGGAATGCGATGAGCGCCGAAGATCTCGAGAAGTACGAGACCGAGATGGAGCTGCAGCTCTATCGGGAGTATCGCGACATCGTCCGTCAGTTCTCTTACGTGGTCGAGACGGAGCGTCGCTTCTACCTGGCCAATCAGGTCGACCTGCACGTACGCAACTCCGACGGCGAGGTTTACTTCGAGGTCGAGATGCACGACGCGTGGGTTTGGGACATGTACCGTCCGGCCCGCTTCGTCAAGAACGTACGCGTGTTGACGTTCAAGGACGTTAACGTGGAAGAGCTGGAGAAGCCGGACATTTCGCTGCCGGACAGTGGATTCGCCGGCTAACCAGCCCTGTAGCAGATCGGCCGGGGTCGCGTACGCCCGTCCACACCCACCCTCGCTGTCCACAGGCGCTGGCACGAGCCTTGCGGATGCCTGCCCTGGCGATCGACGCTGCTGGGCATGTGCACAGACGTCCGCATACCGTTTCTGGCCTTCCGCGTGCCGTTCCCGGCCCGCGGCCGCGTCGCGGCCCTGGTGCTCGCCCTGGCGGCGGTGGTGGTGGGCTGTCCCGGTGGGGTCGGGCCGGCGCTGGCCGCACCGGCTCCGCCACCCGCCGACGTGCGGTTCCGCTGGCCTCTCGACGGCCGCCCGCCGGTGGTACGCCGATTTTCACCGCCGCCGCAGCCGTGGCTGCCCGGCCACCGCGGCGTCGACCTGTCCGCCGACCCGGGAGCGGCGGTGTACGCCGCCGGCCCGGGTACCGTCCGGTTCGCCGGTCAGCTCGGCGGGCGGGGGGTCGTGAGCATCGACCACGCCGACGGCCTGCGTACCACGTACGAGCCGGTTGTGCCGTTCGTGGCGGCGGGCCAGGAGGTGCGGGCCGGAGACATGATCGCCAGTCTCGGCGCCGACCACCCCGGCTGTGCGGTCGAGGCCTGCCTGCACTGGGGCCTGCGACGCGGCGAGACCTACCTGGACCCGCTGGCGCTCGTCGCCGCCGCCAGGGTCAGGCTGCTCCCGCTGACCGTTCATGGGAGCGCCGCCCTTTCAAGGAAGCGCCGCGAGGAAGGCCGGTAGCCGCTCGGCGAGCCGGTCGTAATCCTCGGCCCGGTTGTAGACCTGGGCCGACAGGCGAAGCAGCCCCTGACCCCGGAACGCGTTGACTGCCACTTCGAAGCCCAGCTCGTCCGCGATGCGCTCGCGTAGCTCGGTGGCGGTCGCCGGGTCGCTCGCAAGCCCCCTGGGCAGCGGCACGATCCGCATCGCCAGCCCGGGCGCCCCAGCGGGTGCGTCGACCCCCAGCGACGCGGCGACGACCCGCTGGCCGTAGTCGGCGAGGTTGGCGTTGTGGGTGCGTACCGCCTCCACGCCGAGCGTACGAAGCGTGAACAGGCCTGAGGGGGCCGCAAGCCACGGCGTGTAGTCCAGCGTCCCCTGCCATTCGACGCGGGCCGGAAACCCCGCCTCCTGTTCCCACGACACAACCAGGGGCCGGATGCGCTCGCGCCACGCGGGCGCGACGGCTAACACCGCCGTGCCGCGCGGCGCGTATGCCCACTTGTGCAGGTTGCCGACCCAGAAGTCGGCGCCGATGCCGGCCACGTCGACGGGGAGCTGGCCGGGCACGTGCGCCGCGTCGATCAGGACGGGCACCCCGGCGGGGCGTAGCGAGGCGACGACGCGGGCGACCGGGAACAGTCGCGCCGTCGGCGAGGCGACCTGGTCGACGATCACCAGGCGGGTGCGCCCGGTGACCGCCCCGGCAATCGCGGCGACGACCTCGTCGTCGGTCGGTGTCAGGGACAGCGGCACCGTACGGTGCAGAGCACCGGTGCGGGAGCAGGCGGCGTCCACCGCCAGTCGCACCGCGCCGTATCCGTGCTCGGTGGTGACGATCTCGTCGCCAGCGCGCAGGTCGAGTGATCCGAGAACCAGGGCGACGCCGGTGCTGGCGTTGCCCACCAGGGCACTGCCGTCCGGGTCGGCACCGAGAAACGTGGCCAGGTGCCGACGGGTGTGAGTGATCCGATCCAGCAGTCCGCCGGCGAAGAAGCGCAGCGGGTTGGCCTCCATCTCGTCGCGCAGCCGCTGCTGGGCCCGTTGCACGCTGAGCGGCACCGCCCCGAACGAGCCGTGGTTGAGGTGGACAACCACCGGGTCCAGCGAGAAGCATGCCCGAATGTTGTCCCACCCGACGTAGATGCCTTCGATCATCCGCCCTGACACGAAGGCAACCCTATAGACCGGCCCCGGCCTGTGCGGCTCACGCGCGCGGGTGCGCCTGCCGATATACCGCCCGCAGCCGCTCCATGGACACGTGGGTGTAGATCTGGGTGCTCGACAGCGAGGCGTGCCCGAGGATCTCCTGAACGGCGCGCAGGTCGGCGCCGCCTTCGACCAGGTGGGTCGCGGCCGAGTGACGCAGCCCGTGCGGGGAGACGTGCGGCAGCCCGGCGGCGGTCGCGGCGGCGGACACGATCC
>JAOPWA010000447.1 GCA_025965915.1 Dactylosporangium sp.
CGACGCGCGGTTCGGTGCGGGCCTGGCTGTTCACCACGGCCCGCAATCTCTCGATCGACAACTGGCGGCGTCGGTCGGCGCGGGTCGGGGAAGTGATCACCGATGTGCCACCGGAGCGGCCGATAGCGGACGAGACCGACCGCGCGGTCGACTCGTGGATCGTGTCGGAGGCGCTCGCCCGCCTCTCGGCGCAACATCGGGAGGTGCTCGTGGAGTGCTACTACCAGGGTCGGTCGGTCAACGAAGCGGCCAATCGTCTGGGAGTGCCTCCCGGCACGGTCAAGTCCCGTACGTACTACGCGCTGCGTTCGCTCAAGCTCGTACTCGAGGAACTGGGGGTGACGTCATGAATTGTGATCAAGTGGTGGAGTCGGGCGCCTACGTCCTCGGCATCCTCGACACCGACGAGCGCCTCGCGTACGAGCGGCACCTCGCCACGTGCGTGATCTGCCAGCGGGAGGTGACCGACTTCTCGGGCCTGCCCGACATGCTGGCCCAACTCGGCCCGGACGAGGTCGAGGCGATCGGCCGGGTCGGCGAGCCGGACCTTGGTACGAGATCCGAGCGGACGCGCCGGGAGGCACCCGTACCGCTGCGTCCGCTTCCGTCGGTGCCCCGGTCCAACCCCGCCGAGCAGTTGCCCTCGTACAGCAGCAGTCGGACGCAGCAGCGCGGTACGCAGCGCCGCCAGCGTCGCTGGCGCGCCGTCACGGCCGGTCTCGCCGCCGCCGCGTGCCTGGCGGTCGGGGCACTGGTCGGAGCTCAGTTCATCGACCACGGTCCGGCCCCTCAGCCGGCGATGGTCGCCATGCGGCCGGTGGCCGACTCGGTGCCCATCACGGCACAGGTTGCGCTGACCGCGTTCGCCGGGGGCACCCAGGTCCGGATGCACTGCGTGTACAACGGTGGCGCTCCTGGACCGAGGTGGGGGCTGAAGATGTTCGTGTACCCCAAGAACGGCGAGGCGCCCGAGCAGGTGGCCACGTGGACGGCGGCGCACGGCGACGACCTGACCCTCTCCGCGGCCACCCGGTTCGCGCCGGCCAAGATCGGCAAGGTTGAGATCCGTAAGGGTGACAACACGTCCTTGCTGGTGTATGAGCAGGCGTGACCTCGGCACGGGCGGCGGCGGCCGCGTAGTTCAGGCAACCGCTACCTGGTTCAAACGGCGGTTGCCGTCGCGGCGACCGCCTCCGCCTCCGCCTCCGCGGCCGACCGCGCGCGTGAGAGCCGGCGGGCATTGCTGATCCCATCCCAGGTGAACACCACGAGCGCGGCCCATACCAGCGCGAACCCGGCCAGCTGGGCGGGTGGCATGGGCTCGTGGTAGATCAGTACGCCGCAGCCGAGCTGCAGGGTCGGGGTGAGGTATTGCAGCAGGCCCAGCCCGGACAGCGGGATCCGGTTGGCGGCCCCGGCGAAGAGCAGCAGCGGGATCGCGGTGACGGCTCCGGCGAGTACCAGCAGGGTGGTCTGCAGCGTCGACACGTGCCCGAACGTCGACCGGTGGTGAGCGGCGAGCCAGCCCAGGTAGGCCAGCGCCGGGGCGGTGAGCGCCAGCGACTCCACGAACAGCCCCTCCGCGGCCGGCAGCGCCAGGCTCTTCTTCACGAGGCCGTACAGCCCGAAGCTCGCCGCCAGGGTGAGGGCGATCCATGGCAGCCTGCCGTAGTCCACGGTCAGGACAGCGACCGCGACCGCGCCGACGGCGAGGGCGATCCACTGGGCCGCGCGCAGCCGCTCGTGCAGCACGGCCACCCCCAGCAGCACGGTGACCAGCGGGTTGATGAAGTATCCGAGCGAAGTCTCCACCACGTGGCCCGAGTTGACGCCGTAGATGTACATCCACCAGTTGACCGCGATGACTACGGCGGCCAGGACGATGCCGGCGAGGGTACGCGGGCGCCGGGCCAGCGACCTGAGAAAGCGCCAGCTACGCATCGCCAGCAGCACCAGGGTGACGAACAGCATGGACCATACGATCCGGTGCGCCAGGATCTCCATCGGTCCAGCAGGCTTGAGCAGCTTCCAATAGAGCGGGAAAAATCCCCAGATCGCGTATGCGAAGAACCCGAAGATGTACCCACGGCGCAGTTGATTCACGCGCCAACGGTATCGGTAAGGGGTGCGGGGAGTCCCGGTGATGACCGGGTGCTGAGGATCAGTCCTCTTTGCCGTCGGGGACGACGAGGTTGAGCACCCAACTGATCACGCTGAGGAGCAGGGCGCCGAGCACCGCTGTCGGCCAGAACTTGTCGACATGGAAGGGCAGGTTCAGTTGGCCGGCGATCCAACTGGTGAGCATGAACAGCAGCCCGTTGACCACAAGAGCGGCCAGGCCCAGGGTCAATACGTACACCCCGCACCCGACCGTCTTGATGATGGGGCGCAGGACTGCGTTGATGAGACCGAAGATCGCGGCGACCGCTAGCAGAGTGCCGATCTTTTTCACCGTGTCGACGTTGCCGAGGGTGATGCCCTTGAGTACCAGCGTCGATATCCACAAGGCCACGGCGCTGACGGCGAGGCGGATCAGGATGCCCATGCCGGTGATCGTCGCATGTCCGCGCCAGTGTTGTGGTCCCGGGCGCGCCGGTCGCTGATCTCGGTCGCGCCGAGTCGTCGCTCAGCGGCTTATGGTGCCGATGAGTTGCTGCTCGATCGGGGTCGCCGACAGCAGTGTCCAGCGCAGCGTCCGCCGGCCCGCGACGATGCCGACCATGTCCGGGCGTACTCGAGGCAGGTTGCCCGCCAGCTGATCCAGCCCCAGCGCGTAGCCGGCGATCTCGGCCTCGGGTGCGGACAACGGCGGCAGCAGCACGAGGTCGGCGCGGGCGAGGACGTCCATGTCATGCGACGCGAGCTCGTCGCGTACGACCAGCACGGCGCTCCAGGCGGCCTCGACCACGGGTACGCCCACGGCGCCCACCGGGCCGACGTCGATGATGATCAGTTGTGGTTGCATGGGAGTCGCCAGTCCGAGATCCAACGGCCGGTTGGTCGGCGCGATGGTGAGGGCGTCACTGGAGCCGCTGACGCCGCGGACGAACGGCTCCCAGGCCTGCGGCCGGCCGCTCTGCACGATCACCCGGGCACCGAGCGCGAGCGCCCGCAGCGCCATCAGCTGCGCGTAGCGCACTCCGCCGAACAGGGCCACCCGGGTCGGCTCCGGCCGGAACAGCCGGACCGTCGTGGGCTCGCTGTGCCGGTTGACGCCGACCATGAGGCCGGCGCCACCCGTCGGAAGCTCCAGAGCCGAGACCGTCTGCGCCGTGGACCGCATGCCGGCATCTCCGACCAGGGCCACTCCGGCCGACCTGTCCAGCACGTCGGCGAGGCCGGCAGCGCCAGGGTCGGCCGCACCGCCGAGTGGGAGGGTCGCGGTCAAACCGGCGAGCTGGGTGCCGTCGAGGCGTCGTGCCTGTGCGCCGGCCGCCGCGAGCAGGCGCTGCAGGGCGCCGAGCGCCGCCTCGCTCTGCTGGCCGGGCGAGGCGAGCCGGACCACCAGCTCGACGCGGACATCCTCGGCGTCCAGACGTTCGGCGGCCAGTGACACGGTGGTCCCGGCGACTGGAAGCGTGAGCGTGCGGGAAAGCAGGCTCCGGCCCAGGTCGCTCGTGACGTCCGGCCAGCGGTGCAGCCGGAAGCTCACCTGGCGCAGGCCGCCGGCGTCCACCGCCGACCAGTCCTCCCGCAGCCGGCCCGCCCCGTCGAGGTGGGCCAGCTCTCCGAGTACCCGTAGCGCGGCGTCCGCGCTGAGGGGGCGGCACGGCAACTCGTCGCGTTCCAGCCGGCGGCGCGCCCGCCGGACCGCGCTCGACAGTGCCCGGCGCAGCTCCGCCTCGGCGAAACCTCCCGACCGGCGGACATGGATCGCCAGGAAAGACCGCTGCAACGCGAGAACCCGGCCCTCCGTGAGCTGCCGGTAGGACGTCGCCGGTGAGCTTGAACCGGCGCGCAGCGCGGGGGCAGGGAAGCCGGAGACGAGCAGTTGCAGCCGTACCTGTGGCTGGTCGGCACTCGCCGGGGGTAGCAGCTCGGCGGGTGACGGGGCGATCGGCGCGGCGTCGGCGAGCAGTGCGCTGGGGTCGCCCAGCTCGAGTACCGCGGTCAGGCCGTACGCGTCCTCGATGACACCCACGGCCGCCGAGTCCACGTCCAGGCTGCTCACGACCGCACCCGGCCGCACCAGGTCGAGTAGTGCGGCGGGGTCCGCGCCGGCCGGCAGACCACGTTGGCGCCCCACGTACCGCGAGCCCAGAGCCACCCACTCGTACACCCACTGCCGTTTGACCCGACCGAAGGCGACCGACGCGACGATCAGGGCCATCGGCGCCGCGACGCTCAGCCATGGCACGCCGCCGCCCGTCCCGGCGAGCAGCAGGACCGCCGCGAACTCGGCGGCGACCAACTGGCCGCTCCGCAGCCCGAACAGCGTGCCGTGACGGCGCACGCGCCAGGGTTTGGTGACCCGGCCCGCGTCGGCCGGCCATGCCGTCGGCTGTCCCATCGACACCGCGCGACCTCCCACCATCTCGCCCGGGCGCCTATCGTAGGGCTCGACCGCCGATCACGTGGGGGCGAGCCCACGGGGAGGGTCGATGCCGTCGCGCCAGGATCAGCTGCACTCCTACCAATTCTCGGTACGGCGGGTGGTCGCGGCTGTTGTCATGCGGGAGACCGATCCGGCCCAGTCGCCGTTTCGTCGGGCTGCGCGACAAAGCGTCGGGTCATAAGTCGGGTCATAAGAACGAGGAGAACTGTCCGAAGTGCCGGAAGTTATCCACAGACTTCGACATTGGGGCTGGCGAGAATTTGAGCAGGCCCGCTACCGTCATCGACGGCGAACATTGCCCGACCTAGTGGCTGAAGCGAGAAACGGGGTGAATTCGGTTGGCTGAGCAGACGCAGTCAAATGCTGCGGTGATGGCCCAGACCGCAAACAAGTTCCGATCGACCAACAGTGACCTGGCCAACATGCTGTCGCGACTCATGAACGAACTGGAGAGCCTGCGTGCCGGCTGGAAGGGTCAGGGCGCTCAGGCGTTCGACAACGCCCGGCTGCACTGGGGCGCCGACGTGGAGCAGTTGCACCGCGCGCTCGACGAGACGGCGAACGCCATCGAGAAGGCCGGGACTTTCTACACCTCGTCCGACTCTGAATCCGCCAACCGCCTGAACGCATTCCAGGGCGGCGGCGCCGTCAAGCTGCCACTGTAGGGAAGGGGAGGATTCAAAACGATGAGCCAGCTTCTCGTCAATTTCGGACAGCTGCAGGCGGCTGCCGGACACATCGATGCCGCAATCGGCGCACTGCACACCCAGCTCGGCGACCTCGAGTCATCCGCCAAACCGCTGATCTCGACGTGGGACGGTAGCGCCCAGGCCGCCTACCAGCAGCGCCAGCAGCAGTGGACGCGCGCGGCCCAGGACCTGACGCAGATTCTCCAGAGCATCAGGAAGGCTCTGGAGGAGTCCACCCAGGAGTACATCCAGACGGAGAAGACCAACACGAGCCTGTTCGCCGGCTGAGGTCTTCAGCGACCAAGGGCGGCCCGGTGAAACGTCACCGGGCCGCCCTTGGTTTCGCGCCGTTGGATGTTCGATGCCGCTGCCTGAGTAGCTTCACCCGCCCGGAACGACCGAGAGGTGAAAAGCGGTGGCAGATCGGGGCTGGTGGGCCGTCCAAATTGACTAGGTATGACGTTCCTTGGCCCAGATGCGCGGGTCCCGGCGCACCGACCGGGCTGCTCTGGGCCTGCTCTCGCGTCGAAGTCCTTGTAGGTTAGGTTCGCAGCGCGACCGTCCGAGACCGAAAAAAAAGGGGGGTGGCCGTGAGCGACTGGGAGCCGGCCACCGAGGCCGAGGCCGTGATGCGAGACGCGCTTCGCGCCGGAGAACAGGAGCAATACTTCCGGCTCCTGGCCCGCACCGAGCTGATCCTGCCCGTGGACGCCGACGCGCTGGCCGGCCGTGCCCCGATGGGCTGGGGCACCTGGAACACAGACTCCCGTACGCACGTGCTCGCGTTTACCTCGCCCGCGGCACTCGATGCCTGCCTGGCCGAGCACGCCGGCACGTTCCGTAAGGTGCCGTTCCACGAGTTGGCCGCCGCGTGGCCCGACCAGGAGTGGTGGCTCGCCGTCAATCCGGGCCTGCCGATCGAGGGATACCTGCCCCCGTGGTTCGTCGCCCAGATCAGCCGTGGTGACGTGCGTCTGCCCGGCCGCACCCTCGGTGCCCGGGCCCGCATGGAGCAGGCGGCTGCGCTGCGGTCGCGTAGCCCGGACGCCACTGCGCTGCCCAGCCAGCTCGCTGCGGATCGCCAGCCCGGAAGGGACGGCGGGTTGCTGCCGGCCGGCAATCTCCGCCCGGGCGGGGGGCGCGAGCTGTCGCGCCGTGCTGAATTGCTGAGTCGGCACGGCTTTGGCCATCCCGGCCGTGCAGGCGACGCGGGGGCGGGTAACCGCGCGGCGGGCAACGGTGCGGCGGGCAACGGTGCGGCGGGCAACGGTGCGGCCGCTGATCGAGCTCCCGCTAACGGTGCACCCGACCACATCGACGCGGCACAGCACGTGGTAACCGACGCGGCACAGCACGTGGTAACCCAGGCCAGGACCGGCGGTGATCCAGTCGGTTACGCCTCGTCCGACGCGACAATCGGCCACTATCCATCCGAACCGGATTATGGAGCTGGCCGCAGCTACGAGCCAGCCGCCGACCTGGGTGTCCCCGCCGCGGTGCGGGACTCGCCGGCAACGCAGCCAGAAACGCCGCAGCCGGACCCGGTCGCCGCGACCGACTTCTCGCCGGCCAACCGGGTGGAGGAGAGCCTGCTCGATGCGGCGGGTGAGGGCAGCACCGACACCTTCCTGTCGACCCTGTTGCTGGCCAAGGTGCTCGTGCCGGGAACCCGCGACGACGCCCTCGCGAACATCCACGAGTGGCACACCGAAGAGATCGACGGTCAGCCGTACGTCGTGGTGTTCACCTCGGTCGAGCGGCTCAGCCAGCACCTCGGCGAGGACCTACCGGCGACCTGGGTCAAGTTCACCCAGCTGATCAACGCTTGGCCGGACAACACGCTGTCCTTCGCGGTCAACCCCGGTACACCCATAGGCGCTACCCTGCCCGGCGGCCAGATCGTCGCCCTCGCCGCCTGGGCCGCCGGTGAGGGCCTCACAGACGAGCGGCCCGAGCCCGAGGCGCCGGCCGCCACACCCGAGCCGCCGCGACACCGCAGCGCGCCACCGCCATCGACCGGCCCCGTGGTGATGCAGAAGACGATCGCCGCCCAGCAGGTGCCGTACTACCTGGATCGCGGCTACGACCGGATCTCCGGTTTCGTCCACCGGGCGACCGAGGTCGTGCACCTGCGTACGCCCATCGAGCTTTACAACGCGTTGGGCCTGAACTACTCGGGTTCACCGTTCAAGCCAGCCGACACCGAGGTGTTCGTGCTGCGTTGGGCGGCGCACCGGGGCAACCTCTACCGCATCCCGTACGGCGGGCAGCACGAAGCCGCGATGCACGCGATGCAGGGCTGGATGATCGAGCGTCCGCCGTTTCGTGGTAACGGCTTCGCGCCCAGCGAGAGCCGCGACGTGATCGCGGAGTTCAAGGTGGACAGCGTACGGCTGCCGCACGGCGCCGAGTTGTGGCGGGTCGACCGCGACGGCAACGAGAACCTGGTCGCGATGTTCGACGCGGACGGGCCGCAGTGGCAGCGGGTGGGTGAGGAATGATCCGGGATGGGTACGCCGCCCGCTGGCAGGGTCGCGAATACGAGGCGAGCCCGGACGGGGAGCAGGTGCGCCTCTACCGGCCGGATCCGGACGACGGCTTCGAGGAGGTGCGGCCCGACCGGTTCCGTCGAATCGTGCCGGCTGATGAGGTCGACGAGCTGGTGTACGTCCGAACCACCTGCATGTGGCGTGACGAACCTTTCATCGTGCTCGCCGAGCACGAGTCCTGGCTGCGCGTCGAGTACACGGGCGGGCTGGCCCCGGTCGCCGGGCAGTTGGGGCTCGAGGAGTTCGATTTCGGCGTCTACCAGGGCTGGGCGGCGCGCGACGAGGTGACCGATCTGCGGGAGTACCGCGTCTAGCTACTCCTTGGCCCAGCGGAGGATCTCGCCG
>JAOPWA010000464.1 GCA_025965915.1 Dactylosporangium sp.
GGCCGCGGCCGGTCGACGGACCCAGCCGCGCCGGGCCCAGCCGCGCCGGGCCCAGCCGCTGCGGCCCACCGGTGTGCAGCAGCTCCACGAAGCGGGGGAGCAGGAGCTCGCTGCCGATCCTCGGGTACCCCGTGAGCAGCGTGGCGTCCTCGCCGGCGCGGGCCGGGGAGATCAGCTCGGTGGCCGGTGCGTTCGCGTACTCGACCTGGAAGTCGACGACCTGCCCGCCCTCCCACACCGGCGCGAGTACCGCGGCCGGGTCGGGCACGGTCTCCAGCACGATCGGTAGCCAGCTCGCCGAGTCCTGATCCTGGCCGGTCACGGCGGTCTCCGATGGCACCCGGTCGGCCAGCTCAGCGGCCTTGCGAGCGACCGCCGGGGTCAGCGCGGACAGGTAACGGCGGGCGTCGGAGTCGAGGTCGATCCGCTCCCGCCAGCACAGGCCGAGCGATCCGATCACCCGATCACCGTCGAGCAGCGGCGCGGCGAAGACGGCGCTGGCGCCGTACCCGTCACCGGCCATGGCCGGGAACCGCTGGGCGAGCACCTGCGGGTCGGTGATCAGCAGTGGCGCGCGCTCCCGGCCGGCCTGCACGATCGGAACGTCCAACTGCGGCGGTACCCGATGCCAGGCGCTGCGCTCGTATGCGTTCAGTCCGTACGCCCCGACGAAGCGGTGGACCCCGGCCGGCTCGAGCAGGGTGATGACCACGGCGGACGGCTTCGGCCAGCTCGCGCTGGCGGTCCCGATCGCGTCGGCGACCTCGTTCAAGGTCGTCGACGAGGCGATCCGCGAGCTGATGAGCTGGTGTTGGGCCTGCAGTGCCTCCTGCGCCGGCGTCCGGTTCGACCGCCGTGCCGGTCCTGCCCCGCTGGCCGTCCGGCGGGGCGTGGCGCGCCCGTCGGCCCGATCGCGGGTGCGGCTGACGTGCGCCCGCAGCTCCTCGTCGGTCAGGTCGGTCACCGGCGTCGCCTGTGGGTCAGGGGTGCCTGCGCCGACGATCGCCGCGGCGACCTCGATCAGTTTGATATTGGCCCGCTGGGACAGTCGGACCAGGTGGTCGAATCCCTCGTCGGGCGTGATGCCCAGGCGCTCTACGAGAACGCCCTTGGCCTGCTCGATCACCGCCCGGTTGCGCATCGCCGTACGCACACCCGCCAGCTCGCTGCGCAGCTTCGCCACCAGCGCGGCGAGCGCTTCGGTAGGCTCGGGCGCGCGGGCCTCGTCCGGCCGCTCCCGCATCTGCTCTCGTCCCCAATTTTCGCTGCTCACATGTGTCACCAGGCCTGTCGCCCGGCGGCGAGGTGGGCCCCGCCAGGCCACCATCGTCCCTCATCCGTGCGGGAGCGCTCCAGCGGCGCCCCAGCGACATCCAACCGGACTGATGAGGTAGATCCACCGGGCTACCCGCTGGCGCGGATTGACGTTTACCGGGCCTGGAGGCGGGTAGTGCATTGGCACAGGCAGTCGGCATCCGCGCGACCCGAAGGGTCGCGCTAGTCGTAAGTTGGGAGCGGGGGGTCGGGTGTTGCAGAGCCAAGGCTTCGCGGCAGCGCTCCTCGACCGGGACGGCACGCTCGTGGAGGACGTGCCCTACAACGGTAATCCCGCGGAGGTCCGGCCGGTACCCGGGGCCCGGGAGGCTCTCGACCGGCTGCGGGACGCCGGACTGCGGTTGGGTGTCGTCAGCAACCAGTCCGGAGTGGCGCGGGGGCTGCTGTCGCACGAGCAGGTGCGGCGCGTGAACGCGCGGGTCGAGGAACTGCTCGGCCCGTTCGACACCTGGCACTACTGCCCGCACGGTCCCGGCGACGCCTGTGACTGCCGCAAGCCGGCCCCCGGCATGGTGCTGGCCGCCGCCCGTACGCTCGGCGTGCCGGTCCAGCGCTGCGTCATGGTCGGCGACATCGGCGCCGACGTGGCGGCCGGCCTGGCCGCCGGTGCCGCCGCGGTGTTGGTCCCGACGCCGGTCACCCGCGCGGAAGAGATCGCCACCGCTCCTGTCGTGGCGGCTGATCTCGCGGCCGCCGCCGATTGGATCCTCGCCGCGTCGCCGCACCGACCCAGGGTCCTCGTCGCCCGCTGCGATTCCGTCGGTGACGTGCTCCTCACCGGGCCGGCCATCCGGGCGGTGGCGGCCGGAGCATCGCATACGACACTGTTGTGCGGGCCGCGCGGACACGACGCGGCCCGCTTGCTTCCCGGCATCGACGAGCTGATCGAGTGGCAGGTGCCCTGGATCGACCCGATGCCCCTGCCTGTCGACGGCTCCGAGATCGACGCGCTCGTCAAGGACATCGAGGCCCGGCAGTTCGACAAGGCTGTCATCTTCACCTCGTTCCACCAGTCCGCGCTGCCGCTCGCACTGCTGCTGCGGCTGGCCGGGGTGCCGCACGTCTCGGCCATCTCCGAGGACTACCCGGGATCACTGCTCGACGTGCGGCACCGCGGCGTCGACGAGGACCTCCCGGAGGCCGACCGGGCACTGTCGCTGGCCAGGGCCGCCGGGTTCGCGCTTCCGGCCGACGACGACGGCCTGTTGCGCCTGCGTCACCCACTGCCGGCCGTCGCCGGATTACCGAACGACTACGTCGTCGTGCACCCCGGCGCGAGCGTGCCGGCGCGGGCCTGCCCGCCGGAGCGCTGCCACGATTTCGTGGCGGCGCTGGCCGCCGCCGGACACCACGTCCTCGTCACCGGCGCCGACAACGAGCGCGAGCTGACCAGGTACGTCGCCGGCGACGCGGGCGTCGACCTCGGCGGGCGCACCACGCTGGCCCAGCTCGCGACCGTACTGGAGGGCGCCCGGTGCGTGGTGGTCGCCAACACCGGCCCGGCGCACCTTGCCGCGGCGGTCGGCGCCCCGGTCGTGAGCCTCTTCGCACCGACGGTGCCGTACGAGCGCTGGCACCCGTACGGGGTGCCGGTCCAGCGGCTGGGCGACGCCGAGGCGCTGTGCCGGGACACCCGTGCCGCGGCCTGCCCCGTACCGGGTCACCCCTGTCTGTCCAACGTGGCCGCCGCCGACGTGGTCGACGCGGTGGCGGCCCTGACGGCGCGAAACGGCGGTGAGTTTTGAGGATCCTGCTCTGGCACGTGCACGGCGCCTGGACGACAGCCTTCGTCCAGGGTGGACACGACTACCTCGTGCCCACCACGCCGGACCGGGGGCCGTACGGGCTCGGCCGGGCACGCACCTACCCGTGGCCCGATACGGTCCGGGAGGTCTCGCCCGACGAGTTGGCGGGCGCCGACGTGGACGTGATGCTGCTACAGCGACCCGAGGAGTGGGAGTTGGCGCAGCGTTGGCTCGGCCGCCGACCGGGCCGGCAGGTTCCCGTGATCTTCGTCGAGCACAACACGCCCAAGCAGGGCGACGTGCCGTGCAGCCGGCACCCGATGGCCGACCGCGACGACGTGACGCTCGTCCACGTCACCCACTACAACAAACTGATCTGGGACAACGGCTCGACCCGTACCGAGGTCATCGAGCACGGCATCCCCGATCCGGGCGCCATCTACACCGGCGGGCTGCGGCGCATCGCGACGGCCATCAACGAACCGATCCGGCGGTGGCGGGTGACCGGCACCGACCTGCTGCCGCGGTTCACTCCGGTCGCGCCGGTCGACGTGTACGGCATGAGGGTGACGGGTCTGCCGGACCGGCTGGGTCTTCCCCCGGAGCGGATGGACGTCTTCGAGGATCCCCCGCAGGCACGGATGCACGCCGCGATCGCGCAGCGCCGGGTGTACCTGCATCCGCACCGCTGGACCTCACTCGGCCTTTCCCTGCTGGAAGCGATGAGCTGCGGGATGCCGGTCGTCGCGCTGGCCACGACCGAGTCGGTCATGGCTGTTCCGTCGGGGGCCGGCGTGCTGTCGACCGATGTCGACGAGTTGGTGGAGGGCGCCCGGTGGCTGGTGTCCGACGCCGAGGCCGCCCGCCGCTGCGGTGAGGTGGCCCGCCACGCCGCGCAGACGAGGTACGGGCTCACTCGATTTCTTGCCGACTGGGACGCGCTTGTGAAGGAGGTAGCTTCGTGACGCGACTGCGGATTGCGATGGTTTCCGAGCACGCCAGTCCACTGGCGACGATCGGAGGTGTCGACTCGGGTGGGCAGAACACCCACGTGGCCGAGTTGGCGATCGCGCTCGCCCACCGTGGACACGAGGTGCGCGTGTACACCCGCCGCGACAACCCCGACCTGCCCGACGTGGTTCCGTTAACCGACGGCGTACTGGTCGAACACGTGCCGGCCGGGCCGGCCGAATTCGTACCCAAGGACGATCTGTTGCCGTTCATGGGCGAGTTCGGACGGTGGCTGGCAGCCCGTTGGTCGTCGCCTGAGTTCACGCCTGACGTTGTACATGCGCACTTCTGGATGAGCGGCCTGGCGGCGCTCACCGCGACGTCGTCGAGCCGCATACCGGTGGTGGTCACCTATCACGCGCTCGGCTCGATCAAGCGCCGCTATCAGGGCTCCAGGGACACCAGCCCGGATACCCGGCTGGGCCTGGAGCGTGAGCTGGGCCACCTGGCCGACCGGGTGATCGCCCAGTGCGCCGAGGAGGTCGACGAACTGGGCAAGATGGGGGTCCCGCGCGGATCCATCCAGGTCGTGCCCAGCGGTGTCAACACCGACCGGTTCACCCCGACCGGCCCGCGTGCGGAGCGCTCGGGCAGCGGGCGGCCCCGGATCCTGAGCGTCGGCCGGATGGTGGAGCGTAAGGGCTTCGCGGACCTCATCCAGGCGCTCTATCTTATACCCGAGGCGGAGTTGGTGCTGCTCGGCGGCCCGTCACCCGACGAGTTGGACCGCGACCCGGTGGCCGTCCACCTGCGGCGCCTGGCGGACAAGCGCGGCGTCGGCGACCGGGTACGGATTCTCGGCTGCGTGCCGCGCGAGGACATGCCGGCCTGGTACCGCTCGGCCGACGTGGTCGCCTGCGCGCCCTGGTACGAACCGTTCGGCCTCACCCCGCTGGAGGCGATGGCGTGCGGCGTTCCCGTCATCGCGTACGCCGTCGGCGGGCTGGCCGAGAGCATCATCGACGGGGTGACCGGAACCCTGGTGCCGGCCCGCGACATCCGGCGGCTGGCAGGCGCGCTGCGCTCGGTGCTCAGCGACGACGTACGCCGGATGAGTTACGCCAGCGCCGCCGTCGACCGGGTGCGTTCGCGATATACCTGGGAACGCACGGCCACCGACGTCGAGCGCGTGTACGTCTCGGTTACCGGCGAACCGATCGTCGCCGGTGGAGCGCTGACGGAGGTCTCCTCATGACCTTGCTGTCCGGTAACGAGTCGCGCAGCGGCAGCGCCGATGAAGCCGACGGTAAAGACGGTAAACCGGGGGTACTCGGCTTCGACCCGCTCGTCGACCGGCAACTCGACTCGGTCTGGCGTCGGTCGACCGTCGACGCCAAGCTCGACCGGCTGGCCGAGGCGGTGGAGCTGTTCCGGGCCGAGGCGCCGCGACTGGCCCGTTGGGGTGAACACCTGGCCGAGATCCTCGTCGGTGGTGGACGGCTACTCGTGGCCGGCAACGGCGGCAGCGCCGCCGAGGCACAGCACCTGTCCGCCGAACTGGTCGGGAAGCTGCACGACGACCGGCCGGCGTACTCGGCGATCGCCCTGACCGCCGAGACGTCCAGCCTCACCGCGATCGGCAACGACTACGGCTACGAGCGGGTCTTCGCCCGGCAGGTGCAGGCCCACGGCCGAGCCGGCGACGTGCTGGTGCTGATATCCAGCAGCGGCCGTAGCAAGAACCTGATAGCCGCCGCCCAGGCGGCGCGCGAACTGGACCTCACCTCCTGGGCCATGACCGGTCCGCTGCCCAACCCCCTCGGAATGTGCTGCGACGACGTCCTCGCCATACCGTGCGACCCGCAGACCGCGCAGGAGATGCACCTGGTCGCGGTACACGTGTTGTGCGAACAGATCGAGGCGGCGCTGCCCGCTACGGAGATACGCGCCGGTCGGCGGGTCGGCAGGGGAGTGCGACGGTGAGCCGGGCTCCACTGGTGGTCGTCGGTGACGTGCTGCTGGACCGGGAGGTGCTGGGCACGGTCGAACGACTGTGCCCGGAGGCGCCCGTACCGGTGTTCGACCAGATGGAGGTCCTCGACCGGCCGGGCGGCGCCGGACTCGCCGCGTTGTTCACCAGTTCCGCGGCTGCGAGCGGGCCCCCCGGCCGTACGCATCCCGGCCGCGCCCCCCGCGAGGTGGTGCTCGTCGCCGCCGTCAGCGACGACCCAGCCGGTGACCGGATCCGCGAACTGCTCGCCCGCGCGCGGGTACGCCTGGTGGAGGTGCCGTTGCTCGGCCCCACCCCGGAGAAGATCCGGCTGCGCGCCGGTGGCCACCTGTTGATGCGACTGGACCGGGGCGGCGGCCCGACCGAGATCGGGGCCGCGCCGGCCGAGGCGATCGAGGCGATCCGCGAGGCGGGTGCGATCCTCGCCAGCGACTACGGGCGCGGCGTCTGCGCACACCCGCAGCTTCGCGCCACCCTGACGGAGCGGGCCCAGGGCGTGCCGCTGGTGTGGGACCCGCATGTACGCGGCGGCCATCCGGTGCCCGCCACCCGGCTGGTGACGCCGAACCGTGCGGAGGCGACCGGCTTCGCGTCATCGAACCTGGCCGGCACGCACAGCGGGGAGTGGCCGGTGACCACGGCGCTGCACCCGCGCTTGAACGACGGCGCGGCTTTGCGTACCAACGGCAATGGGCATGCCGCAGGCAACGGCAACGGTCGCGCCTCGAGCAACGGCAACGGCAAGGGACGCGCCGCCGGCAACGGCCACGGGACCGCCCCGCACCAGGACGCCTCGACCGCCGACCTCGCGCAGGCGGCCGGGATGGCGGTGCGGCTGCGCCGGTACTGGGGAGCCAGCGCCGTCGTCGTCACGCTCGACGAGCGCGGCGCCGTGCTGTCCGACGGAGTACACCCGCCGCTGCTGGTACCCACGCCGTTCAGCGCGCGGGGCGACAGTTGCGGCGCGGGCGACCGGTTCGCCAGCGCCGCGCTGGCGTCGTTGTCGGAAGGCTCGTCGATCCTCGAGGCGGTGACGACCGCCGTGACCGCGGCGACCGCGTACGTCGCCGCCGGCGGAGCGCTCGCGCTCTGCCCCGAGCTGCACGAGCGCATAGACAACCCCGCGTCCGTGGTGGTCTTGTGATCGAGAAGGAGAAGACAATGCCAGGTGCGGTAATCGTCACCGGTGGTGCGAGCGGCCTCGGTGCCGCGGTCGTCTCGGCGGTACGTGAGGCGGGGGGCACCCCGTACGTGCTGGACCTCAAGCCCCCGACCGTGGATGTGCCATACCTCGCGGTCGACCTCAGCGACACGCGCGCCGCGGAGCGGGCCACCCGCGAGCTGATCAAGCAGGCGGGCACGGTCAACGGCGTGGTCACCGCGGCGGGTATGGACATCCCGGCACCGCTTTCCGGTATCTCCGGCGAGGACTGGGAGCGCATCGTCGCGATCAACCTCTTCGGCACGGCGGCCGTGGTGCGGGCCGCCCTGCCGGAGCTGCGCAAGAGTCACGGCACCGTCGTCACGGTCGCCTCGACGCTGGGCATCAAGGCAGTCGGCGACGCCACCGCGTACTGCGCCGCGAAGTTCGGCGTCGTCGGTTTCACCCGGGCGCTCGCCGCGGAACTCGCCGGTGAGGTGGGGGTGACGCTCCTGATCCCGGGCGGCATGAAGACCGCCTTCTTCGACGCCCGTGACGACAAGTACAAGCCGGCCCCGGACGCGCCCCTCAACGACCCGGCGAACACGGCCGCGGCGGTCATGTTCGCGCTGTCCCAGCCGCCCGGCAGTGCCGTACGCGAAATGATCGTCTGTTCCGAGGTGGAGTCGTCATACCCGTGAAGCCTGTTCTGCTGGCACTGCGGGCGCTGGGCATCGGTGACTTCGCCACCGCCGTGCCGGCGCTCCGCTCGCTGCGCCGGGCCTTCCCGCGCCACGAACTCGTGCTCGCCGCGCCGGCCGCCCTCACCCCCCTGGTCACGGCGACCGGCGTGGTCGACCGGGTCCACCCGACCCGATCGTTCGTCCACGAGCCCGTCGACGACCTCGGCTGGTCCGGCCCTCGGCCGGACATCGCGGTCAACCTGCACGGCCAGGGACCGCAGAGCCACCGCGCGCTGCTCGCGACCGATCCGGTCCGGCTCATCGGGTACGCGCAGCCGGCGGCGGGCTGGCCGGACGGCCCGCAGTGGATCGACGACGAACCCGAGAGAGCCCGCTGGTGCCGGTTGCTGCACTGGCACGGCATCCCGGCCGACCCCGACGACGTGAGCATCGCGGCGCCCCCGCCGGTGGCGGAATGGGCCGGCGCGGTCGTGGTGCACCCCGGCGCCAGTGGACCGGAGCGGCGCTGGCCGGTGTCGCGGTTCGCCGCCGTGGCGCGCCGGCTCGCGGCGGCCGGGCACCGGAT
>JAOPWA010000501.1 GCA_025965915.1 Dactylosporangium sp.
GATCGCCGGGTACACCAACGCCGGCAAGTCCAGCCTGATCAACCGGCTCATCGGAGCCGGGCTGCTGGTGGAGAACGCGCTGTTCGCCACCCTGGACACCACCACCCGCCGGGCGCGGGCCGCGGACGGCCGGATCTACACGCTCTCCGACACCGTCGGGTTCGTGCGGCACCTGCCGCACCAGCTCATCGAGGCGTTCCGCTCCACCCTGGAAGAGGTGGCCGACGCCGACCTCGTGCTGCACGTGGTCGACGCCAGCCACCCCGACCCTGAGGAGCAGGTGCGCGCGGTGCACGAGGTGCTCGCCGAGGTCGGCGCCGACAAGGTCGCCGAGCTGCTGGTGGTCAACAAGATCGACGTGGCCGACGAGGAGACGCTGCTGCGACTCAAGCGGGAGTGGCCGGAGGCGATTTTCGTGTCCGCCCGCCGCGGCACGGGCCTGGCAGAGGTCCGGGCGGCGATCGAGGATCGGCTGCCCTGGCCGGCCGTCGAGGTGCACGCCTGTGTGCCGTACGACCGTGGTGACCTGGTGGCGCGCGTGCACTCCACGGGCGAGGTGCTCGCGACCGAGCACACGAGCGACGGAACGGTCCTGCACGTACGGGTGGCCGCGGCGCTCGCGGCGGAGTTGGCTCCGTACGCGCGTGTTACCCGACCCACAGCAGGCCACGCAGCATAGTTGGGCCGGCCCAGACCTCGGATCGGCGTGGTCTCTGCCAGACTGGTGCGATGCGACGATTGGGCCTGCTGGTCATCGGGGTAGGGGTTGCCGTTTTTGGGCTGGTAACCCCGGCTTACGCCGAGCCCAGCCCTTCGGCGGCCGGCCCCGGGTCGGCCGCCGAAACTGTGTGTACCCTCAACGACAACCGTCTAACCGGTCTGTCCGGCCTGGTCGCCCAGTCCGACGGTGGCTACGTGGTCGCGAACACCAGCCCCGACCAGACGAACCCGATGCGGGTCCACTACCTGGACAGCAAGTGCAAACTGAGCCGTAGCGTGTCCTATCAGGCGGCCCCCCTCGATCCGGAGGATCTGGCGGTCGCCTCCGACGGCACGGTGTGGGTCGCCGATACCGGCGACAACTCGACCAACAAGGCCGACCGGCGAGCGACCGTCGCATTGTGGAAGGTGCCGACCGGCGGTGGCAATGCGGTCATCCACCGCCTCGCCTACCCGGATGGTCCGCACGATGCCAGGGCGTTGCTGTTCGGCGCGAACGACAGCCCGATCATCGTCACCAAGGATCCGAGCGGCACCGCGCAGATCTACGAGCCCACCGCGCCGTTACAGCCCAATGTCAGGCAGGGCGTGCCGCTCAAGAACGTCGGCTCGTGGAAGCCGAAGCGCACCGGCACCCCCAACTTTCTCGCCGCGACCGGCCAAATCCTCGTCACCGGTGCCGCCCAGTCACCCGACCGCAAGCGGGTCGTGCTGCGCACCTACTCCGACGCGTACGAGTGGAACGTGCCCGACGGCGACGTCGCCAAGGCGATCACGACCGGCGTACCGCGGGTCACGCCGCTGGCCGGTGAGGCGCAAGGCGAGGGGATCGCATACAGCGCTGACGGCAAGTCGTTCTTGACCTGCTCCAATCAGACCGGGCCGAGCAAAATCCTCCGTTACCAGCCGGCATCCGCGGCAGCTGTCCCGGTGCCCGTCGCGGCTGACAAGCCGGTCAAGAAGGCCGACAGCCGTCCGTGGTATCAGAAGCTTTCACTTCCGCAGATCATCAACATGGTCGCAGCCGTCGGGGTGCTGGGTCTCGTGCTGGTCGTGGTAGGAGTGATCGGCATCCGGCGGTCCCGCAAGGCGCGGCGTACCGCGGCCAAGCAGGGGCGCGTAAACCCGCCGGCCAACGGTGATGACGGCAACCAGCACCCAGCCCCGGTCGCGCCGGTCGATCCTCAGCGGCAGGGGCGTGCGGGGGTCGCGCCGGTCGATCCTCAGCGGCAGGGGCGTGCGGCGGTCCCGCCGGCCGCCCCTCACCGCGGTGGGCCGGTCCAGCCTGGACGCGGTGGTGGCGGCAACGTCTACGGTGGCGGTTAACCGCAGCAGTCGGGGCACGACCAGCGCGGCGGGCGTCAGGAGTTCGCTCAGCCGGGATATCGGCCGGATTACGACGGCGACGGTCGTTACTTTCCCGGACGCCTCTAGAAGATCTTCCGATCGGGGTGGCGGAGTGCCGCCACCCCGATCGTTCGGCGGTCAGATCCGGCGCATCACGGCGACGACGCGGCCCATGATGGTGGCATCGTCGCCGGGGATCGGGTCGAAGGCCGGGTTGTGCGGTATCAGCCACACGTGCCCGTCGCGGTTGCGGTAGGTCTTGACCGTCGCCTCGCCGTCGAGCATCGCGGCGACGATCTCACCGTTGTTGGCCGTGGGCTGTTGGCGCACAGCGACCCAGTCCCCGTCGCAGATGGCCGCGTCGAGCATCGAGTCACCCTTGACCTGCAGCAGGAACAGGGTGCCTTCGCCGACGAGTTCGCGGGGGAGCGGGAAGACGTCTTCGATGGCCTGTTCGGCGAGGATCGGACCGCCGGCCGCGATGCGACCGAGCATCGGTACGTAGGCGGGCACCGGTCGCGCCGCGCGGGCCGCTTCCTCCTGGTCGGCGACGAGGTCGCTCGGCGGGCGCACGTCGACCGCGCGCGGTCGGTTGGGGTCGCGGCGCAGATAGCCCTTTCGCTCAAGCTCCTTGAGCTGGTAGGCCACGCTCGAGGGGGAGACCAGGCCAACCGCCTCGCCGATCTCACGAACGCTCGGCGGGTATCCGTTGTGCTCGACCGCTGACCGGATGAACTCCAGGATCCGGCGCTGGCGCTGGGTCAGATCGGCCGCGACGAGGTCGGGAAACGCCGACACAACCGCCCTGACGGGGCGGATCTCAGCCTGGCCACCGCGCTGTCCGGAAACGCCGGGGCGCCCCGATGTGGGGCCGCGGCGCGGGGCCTTCGGCCCTCCAGCGCGGCCGCTACGTAGGGCCGGAGGAGCCGTTGCGGCTTCGGGGTGGCCCTGGGTGGGCGCGTGGTCGGGGGCGGCGCCGTGGTCGGGGTCAGGTCCCCGGCCGTCGGTCGGGAGCCCGCTCGCGGGGTCGTCGGTGGCCACGTCCATCCTCCCTTGTCGCACCGGTCGGTCCGGGTGGGGGCCCGGGTCCGCGATGCGTGATCGATATGCGGAATGACCGTAACGCCATGCCCTCTCAGTTTCAAACATCTGTTCTAGTCGGCCCCGGCGTGTCGCGGCGCGGCGCTCGACATCGCGCAGCCGTCTCTGGTACACCATCGTACGTCTGTTCTATAGGACTGCTGTTCGAAGGGCGCTTTCCGGCGATGTGCGGCGTACGCCACCAGCGACCGAATCCGCCCACGCGCGTTAGACACCCGGCACCCCGAACGAGACGCGCGACACGCGACAAACATGGGGCGAGTTGGCTTGCGAATGATCGGCGCAGAGCCTAACGTCGACCCCTAGATGTAGTAGTCACATGGGTGTAAGTCGTCCACAGGTTGGGTCGACCGCCCACAGGTTGTTCACACGTTTATGCACAGTGGTGCCCGCCGGTGGGTAGGTCATCGCTGAGTTCAGCGTGTCCGCGATCACGCACGAGAGGCTGAGACGATGCGCTGCCCGTACTGCCGGCACCCGGACTCGCGGGTCGTCGACTCGCGCGAGGCCGAGGACGGTCAGCTGATCCGGCGACGCCGCTCCTGCCCGGAGTGTGGCCGCCGGTTCACCACGGTCGAAGAGGCGGTGCTCGCGGTGGTCAAGCGCAGCGGGGTCACCGAGCCGTTCAGTCGATTGAAGATCATCTCCGGCGTGCGCAAGGCATGTCAGGGTCGGCCGGTCGACGACGACGCGCTCGCCGTGCTGGCCCAGCGGGTCGAGGAGACCGTCCGGGCCCGCGGCGCCGCCGAGGTGCCCAGTCATGAGGTAGGTCTGGCGATCCTCGGGCCGCTACGCGAACTGGACGAAGTGGCCTATTTGAGGTTCGCGAGCGTCTACCGATCGTTCGACTCCCTGGGGGATTTCGAGCGCGAGATCGCCGCGCTGCGAGCCGACCGGGAAGAGCGGGCGTCGGGACGCGAGGTCGCGGCGGCCACGAGCGGCTGACGCTCAAGCGCCAGCCGCGGCGGCGCTCGCCCGCTCCCGCGGGTCAGGACAGCGGAGTGTCACGGAAGACGGACAGCACGGCGGGGCAAGTACCACGCCGACGAAGACGACGGCAGCACGCCGGGTCGTCAGGTATTTAGAGGGACCATTAAACGATGGTGGGGGAAGGCATGACAGAGGCAGTACGCACGTCGTCGGGCAAGGCACGCGGGGGGAACGGCGCCCGTGCCAACGGCGCCGGCAAGGCGGCCAGCGCCCGGGGAGTGCGAGTCGCGCGGGTGTGGACGACCGAGGGGGTCCACCCGTACGACGAGGTGACCTGGGAGCGCCGCGACGTCGTCTTGACGAACTGGCGGGACGGCTCGATCAACTTCGAGCAGCGGGGGGTGGAGTTCCCGGACTTCTGGAGCGTCAACGCCGCGAACATCGTCACGACCAAGTACTTCCGTGGCGCCGTCGGGACGCCTGAGCGGGAGTGGAGCCTGCGCCAACTGATCGACCGCGTGGTGAGCACCTATCGCGCCGCAGGGGAGAAGCACGGATACTTCGCCTCGCCGGCTGACGCCGAGATCTTCGCCCACGAGCTGACGTGGATGCTGCTGCACCAGGTGTTCAGCTTCAACTCGCCGGTGTGGTTCAACGTCGGGACCGCCTCGCCCCAGCAGGTCAGCGCCTGCTTCATCCTGTCGGTCGACGACTCGATGGACTCGATCCTCGACTGGTACAAGGAAGAGGGTCTGATCTTCAAGGGTGGCTCGGGCTCAGGTGTCAACCTGTCGCGCATCCGCTCGTCCAAGGAACTGCTCTCCAGCGGCGGCACCGCCTCCGGTCCGGTGAGCTTCATGCGGGGCGCTGACGCCAGCGCCGGCACCATCAAGTCCGGCGGCGCCACCCGGCGCGCGGCGAAGATGGTCATCCTCGACGTCGACCACCCCGACATCCAGGAGTTCGTCTCGACGAAGGCGCGCGAAGAGGACAAGATCCGCGCGCTGCGCGACGCCGGCTTCGACATGGACCTCGGTGGCAGCGACATCGTCAGCGTCCAGTACCAGAACGCCAACAACTCGGTGCGCGTCTCCGACGAGTTCATGCGCGCGGTCGAGACGGGCGCCGAGTTCGCCCTGCGCGGGCGGCTGGACGGCGCCGTCATCGAGAAGGTGGACGCCAAGGAGCTGTTCCGCTCGATCGGGCAGGCGGCGTGGGAGTGCGCCGACCCGGGCCTGCAGTACGACGACACGATCAACGACTGGCACACCTGCCCGGAGACCGGCCGGATCACCGCGTCCAACCCGTGCAGCGAGTACCTGCACCTGGACAACTCGTCCTGCAACCTCGCCAGCCTCAACCTGATGAAGTTCCTGCGGGCGGACGGCTCCTTCGAGGTCGAGAAGTTCGTCCGGTCGGTGGAGTTCATCATCACCGCGATGGACATCTCCATCTGTTTCGCCGACTTCCCCACGGAGAAGATCGGCGAGACCACTCGCGCCTACCGCCAGCTCGGCATCGGGTACGCCAACCTCGGTGCCCTGCTCATGGCCAGCGGCCTGGCCTACGACTCCGAGGCGGGGCGGTCCCTGGCCGGCTCGATCACGAGCCTGATGAACGCCACCGCCTACCGCCGCTCAGCGGAGCTGGCCGGCATCGTCGGTGCCTACGACGGGTACGCCCGCAACGCCAAGCCGCACAAGCGGGTCATGCGCAAGCACGCTGCCGCCAACGACACGATCCGGCCGCTCGGCAAGGTCGACGCCGTGATCGTGGAGGAGTCGACCAGGCAGTGGCAGGAGTGCCTGGCGGTCGGCGAGCGTAACGGCTGGCGCAACTCCCAGGCCAGCGTGCTCGCCCCGACCGGCACGATCGGCCTGATGATGGACTGCGACACCACCGGGGTCGAGCCCGACCTGGCGCTGGTCAAGTTCAAGAAGCTCGTCGGCGGCGGCTCGATGCAGATCGTCAACCAGACGGTGCCGCGGGCGCTCCGCCGCCTCGGGTACCCGGCCGAGCAGGTCGAGGCGATCGTGGAGTACGTCGCCGAGCACGGCCACGTCATCGACGCGCCGGGCCTGCGTC
>JAOPWA010000504.1 GCA_025965915.1 Dactylosporangium sp.
GCTGGTTGAGATCACGACGGCCGGTGACCGGTCGCGCGCGCCGGTGGCCAACCTGGGTGTCGGCGTGTTCGTCACCGCGCTGCGCGAGGCGCTCGCGGCGAAAGAGATCGACTTTGCGGTGCACTCCTACAAGGATCTACCCACCGCACCCAACGAAGGTCCTGGCCCGCTGCGCTCCGCCGGGCAGCCCAGGCTCTTCGCCGAGGGCCTGCGCATCGCCGCCGTGCCGCCGCGGGAGGACCCCCGCGACGCGCTCGTCGCCCGTGACGGGCTCACGTTGAACGAGCTGCCCGGCGGCGCCAGGCTGGGCACCGGCGCACCGCGGCGAATCGCCCAGATAGCCGCGTTGGGCAGAAACCTGGAATGTGTACCAATTCGAGGTAATGTTGACACTCGGTTGCGTAAAGTCGCCCAGGGCGAGCTGGACGGTATCGTCCTGGCGCGTGCCGGTCTGTCCCGCCTCGGCCGGGCGGCCGAGGCAACCGAAATCCTCGACCCGATGCTCATGCTGCCCGCCCCTGCCCAGGGGGCGCTGGCCGTTGAGTGCAGGGAAGACGACGGCGAGCTACTCGAGCTGCTCGCCGCGCTCGACGACCCGGACACCCGTGCCGCGGTGACGGCCGAGCGTGCCCTGCTCGCGGAACTGGAGGCCGGCTGCTCCGCGCCGGTCGCCGCTCTGGCCGAAGTCGCTGAAGGCGACGATGGCCCGGAGATCTACTTGCGCGGTGCCGTGTTCAGCCCGGATGGTCGCTTCGGCGTCCGGCTGTCGCGCACCGGAACGCTCGCCGAGGCCGAACTGGTCGGCCGGCTACTCGCCGCCGACCTGCTCGCCGGAGGCGCTGACTCTGTACTGGGGAGTACAGCATGACCCGTACCCGTAAGACCGCAGGCCGCATCGTATTCGTGGGTGCGGGCCCAGGTGACCCCGGCCTGCTCACCCGTCGTGCGTACGACGCCGTGACGACCGCCGACCATATCGTGTACGACCGACACGTCTCCGAGCCGATGCTCGCCGCGATCAGGGCGGACGCCGCGCCGGAGACCGAGTTCTCGCCGGCCGAGGGCGCGCCGGGCGACGTCGCGAAGGTGCTGCTGTCGGCGGCCCGCTCCGGGTTGAAGGCCGTCCACCTCGTCGGCGGCGATCCGCTCGGCCACGATTCGGTGGTCAAGGAGGTGCAGGCGGTCGCCCGTACCAACGTGCCCTTCGAGGTCGTCCCCGGCATCGGCACCGCCGCGGGCGTCGCCACCTATGCCGGCGTACCGCTGCCCGGCGTACGCACCGTTGCCGACGTCGACGACGTGCACAGCCTCGACTTCGAGCCACTCGCGTCAGCGCTGGGCCGCGGCTCGTCCGCCGCGCTCGCGGTCGACGCCGGTGATCTCGCGACGGTCCGCGACGGGCTGCTCGCCGCCGGGGTCGACCCGGGCACACCGGTGGCGGTGACCGGCGAGGGTACCGGCGACACGCAGTACACGACGTCGTCGACTGTGGACAGCATCGTTACCGCCGTGATCGGCTTCGCAGGCCGCGTCGTGGTGACGCTCGGTGAGAGCGTCGCCCACCGCGAGAAGCTGGGCTGGTGGGAAAACCGCCCACTGTACGGGTGGAAGGTGCTCGTCCCGCGCACCAAGGAGCAGGCCGGCGCGATGAGCGAGCGGCTGCGCGCCTACGGGGCGATCCCGTGCGAGGTGCCGACGATCGCCGTCGAGCCGCCGCGCACGCCGGCCCAGATGGAGCGGGCGATCAAGGGCCTGGTCGACGGCCGGTACGCCTGGGTCGTCTTCACCTCGACCAACGCGGTGCGGGCGGTGTGGGAGAAGTTCGCCGAGCACGGCCTGGACGCCCGCCACTTCGGTGGCGTGAAGATCGCCTGTATCGGTGAGCAGACCGCCGACGCGGTGCGCGCGTTCGGTGTGCAGCCGGAGCTGATCCCCTCCGGGGAGCAGTCGTCGGAGGGGCTGCTCGCCGAGTTCTCTCCGCACGACGAGGTGCTCGACCCGGTCGGGCGGATCCTGCTGCCACGCGCCGACATCGCCACCGAGACGCTCGCGGCCGGGCTCACCGAGCTGGGCTGGGAGGTCGACGACGTCACGGCGTACCGGACCGTGCGCGCCGCCCCGCCGCCGGCCGAGATCCGCGACGCGATCAAGTCGGGTGGCTTCGACGCCGTGCTGTTCACGTCGTCCTCGACCGTGCGCAACCTGGTGGGTATCGCCGGTAAGCCGCACGCCCGGACGGTGGTCGCGGTGATCGGGCCGAAGACGGCCGATACGGCGACCGAGTTCGGGCTGCGGGTCGACGTGCGGCCGCAGCACGCGAGCGTCCCCGATCTGGTGGAGGCCCTCGCCGCGTACGCGGTGGAGTTGCGCGAAAAGTTGGCGGCCATGCCGGCCAAGCAGCGCCGCGGGTCCAAGGTCCAGGGGCCGACCGCGCTACGGTATCGATAGACGCCATTCTCGTGGATCTTGGACGTTCGGCGGTGCTGTAGGCCCGCCGAACGCCCAAGATCGGAGGTTTTTCATGTTTCCTGCAGTACGCCCGCGGCGGCTGCGCCGTACTCCCGCCATTCGTCGGCTCGTCGCCGAGACCAGGCCCGCCCCGGCCGAACTGGTGCTGCCGATGTTCGTGCGCGAGGGGCTGACCGAGTCGCGGCCGATCTCCTCACTGCCCGGTGTGGTCCAGCACTCCCGTGACTCGCTGCGCAAGGCCGCCGTCGAGGCGGTACAGGCCGGTATCGGCGGTCTCATGCTGTTCGGCGTGCCGCTCACGCGCGACGAGGTCGGTTCGGCCGGCACGGACCCGGACGGGATCCTCAACGCCGCCATCAGCGACGTGGTCAGCGAGGTCGGTGACGCGACCGTGGTGATGAGTGACCTGTGCCTGGACGAGTTCACCTCGCACGGCCACTGCGGCGTGCTCCGGCCCGACGGCTCCGTCGACAACGACGCCACCCTGCGCCGGTACGCCGACATGGCGGTGGCGCAGGCGGCGGCCGGCGCGCACGTGCTCGGCCCGTCCGGGATGATGGACGGCCAGATCGGGGTGGTGCGCGAGGCGCTCGACAAGGCCGGTTACACCGACACGGCCATGCTCGCCTATGCGGTCAAGTACGCCTCGGCGTTCTACGGTCCGTTCCGCGAGGCCGTCGAGTCCACGCTGCAGGGCGACCGTAAGACCTATCAGCAGGACCCGGCAAACCTGCGGGAGGCGATGCGGGAAGTCGCTCTTGACGTGGCCGAGGGTGCCGACATGGTGATGGTCAAGCCGGCGCTGCCGTACCTCGACGTGCTCTCGTCGGTGGCCGCGACCGTCGACGTGCCGGTAGCCGCCTACCAGGTCTCGGGGGAGTACGCGATGGTCGAGGCGGCTGCCGCGAACGGCTGGATCGACCGCGAGCGCGTCATCCTGGAGCAGCTCACGTCGATTCGTCGCGCCGGCGCTCAGATCATCCTCACGTACTGGGCGGTCGAGGCCGCGCAGTTGCTGCGCCAGGGATACTGACGCCACCGGTCGTGTCGATGGCCCGGCAGCGGGTATCTGACCGGTATGAGAATCGGATACTTCCTGTCATGCGAAGAGTACGGACCCGCTGATCTGATCGAGCAGGCCAAGGCGGCGGAGCGAGCGGGCTTCGAGGCGCTGTGGATCTCCGATCACTTCCACCCCTGGCTGGAGTCGCAGGGCCAGAGCCCGTTCGTCTGGTCGATGATCGGCGCGATCAGTCAGGTCTGCTCGCTGCCGATCACTACAGCCGTGACCGCCCCGACGATCCGTCTCCACCCCGCGATCGTCGCCCAGGCGGCCGCGACCAGCGCGGTCCTGACCGGGGGGAAGTTCACCCTCGGAGTGGGCAGCGGTGAGGCCCTCAACGAGCACATTTTCGGTGACCCCTGGCCGTCGGCCGACGTGCGGCTGGCCATGCTCGAAGAGGCCGTAGACGTGATCCGCGAACTGTGGACCGGCAAGTTCGTCAATCACCTGGGTGAGCACTACCAGGTCGAGCACGCCAGGATCTTCACGTTGCCGGACGAGCCGCCCAAGATCTACGTGTCGGGCTTCGGTCCGAAGGCGATCGACCTGGCTGCCCGGATCGGTGACGGGTTCGTGTGCGTGATGCCGGACGCCGACAAGGTGCGCCGCTTCCGCGAACACGGTGGCGACGGCAAGGTGGTTCAGGGCGGCTTCAAGGCGTCCTACGCGCCGTCGGAGGAGGAGGCGCTGCGGCTCGCGTACGACAAGTGGCGCAACGAGGGCCTGCCGGGTGAGCTAGCCCAGGTGCTGCCGTCGCCCCGCCACTTCGAGCAGGCGAGCACGCTGGTCAAGCCGGAGATGCTCAAGGAGTCGTTCGCGCTCGGCCCCAACCCCGACCGGCACCTCGCGATGATCGACCAGTACGACAAGGCCGGCTACGACGAGGTGTACGTGGCGAACATCGGCCCGCACTACCGGGAGCTGTGTGACCTGTACGCCAAGGAGGTCATGCCCCGCGTGCGGCGGCCGGTCACAGCCAGCGCCTGAACGTGGGCTAGGCGACCGCGTCCAGCCGGCGCAGCACCTCGTCGACGTCGACTTCGTATTCGCGCCACTGCCGGTTGGGCTTGAAGCCCAGCTCGTCGTTGATCCGGCCCATCGCCTCGGCGCCGACCGCGTTCCAGGTCTGTACGTCCAGGAGTTGCGGCTCGGCTCCCCGCAGCTCGGACAGCATCCGAGCCTTCAGGGCGCGGCCCAGCCCGTACCCGCGGTGGGTCCGCACCACGACCGTGTCGTACTGGTCGGCCCGGGTCGGCCGCTGCGCGGGCACAACCACCTCCGTCAACCCGGCCACCGTGCCGGACTGCTCGTGCACGGCCAGCACGACGTACGGCTTCAGGCCCCGCGCGCGCAGGGTCGCGAGGCTTGCCCGCAGCCGCTCACTGTCGTAGGAGCTGGGGCGCAGTTCGAGGTCGTATGCCGGGTTGAGTCGCATCGTCGCCTTGGCCTTGGCGTACTCCTCCAGTATCGGCTCGGGTGGACCGTCGGGGTGACATTCGAGCCGGTATCCCGAGCCGACGCCCCCTGCCAGGGTGGCGAGCTGCGGCCAGTCCACGGCGGACAGATCGAGGAGGTTGCGCATCTCGATGAAGGCACACCGGAAACCCTGTGCCTCGAAGAAGTCCAAGGCCGGCGTGCCTCCCACGACTTCGACCCCGATCGACCCGTACCCCTCCGCGTCGGCGCGCTTCGCCGCTGTGGCCAGCAGGGCGGTACCCACCCCGGCCCGGCGGGCGTCGGGGCGCACCAGCAGTTCGAGGACGGCGATGTCGCCGACGAGCAGGATGCTCGCGTATCCGAGAAGGTCATCTCCGTCGGTGGCAACCCAGCACACGCGCCGCTCGTCCGGCAGGGTGACCGCCAGATACTCCCGGAAGAAGTCGGCCCGCCACGGAGGATCCTCGGGCACATCGGCGGCGAGGATCAGGTTGAGGCCGCGCAGCATAGCCGCCAGCTCCTCGGCGGGAGCGGCAGTCGGGTCCCACTCGCGCACCTGCACGGCTCATAGCTTGCCGATGTTCAGGGCGGGACGGAAGGCTTAGTGCTGATTAAGTTTTCGCCGCGGAGTCAGCGGCTGCGCACACCGTAGTCGTTCGCGGCGTTGAACACGTCGCGAACGTACGCCTGGACCGCGTTGTAGGACATGATCGCCGCCCACCAGTCACCCGTAACCGACAGGTTGCGGTTGCCGGCACAGAGGTAGCGCGCCGCTGCGAGGGCCGCGTCGTTGACGTTGTTGATGTCGGTGACGCCGTTGCCGTCGGCGTCCGCCCCGTACGTGGCCCAGGTGGATGGGATGAACTGCATCGGTCCGACGGCGTGATCCCAGGTGCGGTCCAGATCGAGCTTCCCGCCGTCGGTGTCGGAGATCTTCATCCGGCCGCCCTGGCCGTCGAGCGGAGCGCCGATGATCGGTGGTAGGGCCGCGCCGTCAGGGGCGAGTATCGCGTGGTCCTGGCCGTGCGTCGACTCGACCTTGCCGATACCGGCGAGCGTCGTCCACCGCAGCTGGCATCCCGGCTGGGCGGCGGTGGTGGCCAGTTCGGCGTACCCGTACGCCTGCATCGCGGGTAGCGGGATGCCGAGCTTCGCCGCCAGCGGCCTGGCCCAGGCGACAAGGTCGGACGGCTTGCTCGCCGCGGCGGGACCGCGCGTCGGAGTGCCCGTCGCCGCGCCACCGGCCGCGCTCGGATCGATGCCCGCCAGGTCGGAGCCGGGAGCGCCCGGCACACCCCCGGCGGTCACGTCGATCAGCGTGAAGGTGCGGTGGGTTGCCGTCGGCAGCGCCGGCACGACGTACCCGCCGGCCAGGACGGCCACCCCGACAACCGTGAGGATCAGGATGGCGGGCAGGGCGGCCCGGGCGTAGCGGCGTCGAGTCCATGCCATGACCGCGAGCCGCGCGCCGCGCAACCGCCGGCCGAGCCGGACCGGTAGCGCCCGCCAACCGTCCGCCGGCTGAATCGGCGGTGCCGGGTCGGCCGGCGTGAGCGCGTCCATCATCGCGCCGGGTGCGGCGCCGGGTTTGTCGCCAATATCCGAAACTGTGGATGGGGCGGTAGGTACCGCTGGTCGCAGCGGTGCCGTCGTCGGATCAGCCACCCGGTTCCCCTGTGCCACGTCATCGAGTATCGCTCATGTGCCGGACGCTGTTATACCCCCAACAGTGTGTATGAAGGTGGGTAACCTGGTGACATGCCCCGCTACGAGTACCGCTGCCGCAGTTGCGGCTCCACGTTCGAGGTGAACCGGCCGATGCGTGAGGCGGGCGACCCGGCCCGCTGCCCCGGCGGTCACGACGACACCGTCAAGCTGCTGTCCACTGTGGCCATCACCGGCCGACCGAACCAGCCCGCTGCCGCAGGTGGATGCTGCGGAGGCTCGTGCGGCTGTTGACCGGAGGGCGTACGGACAGCCCCCGACTGCAACCTTGAGTGGGCCGGGCCGAGCCGTTCCTATGATGTGCCCCGCGGCAGGCGTGCGGCAGCATGAGGGCGACTGCGAGGGCGGAGGTTCACGCGTGTCGGCACGGACGCACCTGCCGGACGGGTTGGTGACCTTTCTGTTCACCGACATCGAGGGCTCGACCCGGTTGGCCCAGCTGCTCGGTGTGAACTATCGCTCGGTGCTCACGGAGCACCGGCGGGTGCTGCGGCGCACACTGTCCACAGGTGACGGCGTGGAACTGTTCACCGAGGGAGACTCGCTGTTTGTCGCGTTCACCGACGCGGCCGCCGCCCTCCTCGCGTGCGCCGCGGCGCAACGTGCGTTGTCCGAGCACGACTGGCCGGGTCCACAGGCCCGGCCGATGGTACGGATGGGGCTGCACACCGGCTACGCCCAGCCGATCGCGGGGGAGTACGCGAGCCCGGAGGTGCACCGGGCGGCCAGGGTGGCGGCGGCCGCGCACGGCGGCCAGGTCCTCTGTTCGGCGGCGACCGCGGCCGCCGCGGGCGAACTGCCCGATGGCGCCGCGCTCCGTGATCTCGGACTGCATCGGCTGCGCGGCTTCGACGGCCGGGAGCGCCTGTTCCAACTCGTGGCGCCCGGCCTCGACGGGGACTTCCCGCACCCGCGCACGATCGACCGCCCCCCGCACAACCTGCCTACGCCCGTCACCTCGTTCGTAGGTCGGGTCGCCGAGCAGGAGCGGCTGCGCGAGCTAATGGGCGCCCACCGTCTCGTCACGGTCGTCGGCGCGGGCGGTGCCGGAAAGACCCGCCTCGCCTTACACGTCGCCCGTGACCTCGTCAGTGAGTACCCGGACGGAGTGTGGTTCGTCGACCTCGCCGGTGTCAGCGACGCGCAACTGGTGGAGGCGGCGGTCGCCGGGGCGCTGGGGCTGCGGCCGGAGCCGGGGCGCCCGCTCGCGTACACCATCGCCGACCACGCCGCCGGCCGCCGAATGCTCCTCGTACTCGATACCTGCGACGCGCACCTGCCCGTGGCCGGCGCGATGGTTGCCCGGCTGCTGGGCGGCGGGCCCGACGCGCGGGTGCTGGCGACCAGCCGCGAGCCGCTCGGCCTGCCCGGGGAGGTGATCTGGCGGCTACAGCCGCTGCCGGTGGGGCCCACCGCCGACGGCGGTCCGAGTGACGCGGTCGCGCTGCTGCTCGACCGGGCCGCGGCGACCCGCGGTGGGCAGCCCGCGACCGACGACGAGATCGTGCATCTCACCCGGGTCGCGACGGCGCTGTCCGGGCTGCCGCTGGCGCTGGAGTTGGCTGCGGCCCGCCTGCGGGTTCTCTCCGCCGGAGAGCTCGCCACCCGGATCGACGACGTGCTCGCCACCCTCGACGCCGGCCGCCGTGGGACGCCGACGCACGCCGCGGATGACCGGCACCGAACGATGCAGGCGACCCTCGACTGGTCGTACCGTACGCTCGACCGCCCGGCGGCCCGGTTACTGCGCCGGCTGTCGGTGTTCGCCAGCCCGGTGACGCTACCGGCTATCGAGTGGCTGGGCGGCGGTGACCCGCTCGACCCGCTGGCCATCCTGGTCGACAAGTCACTGATCCAGGCCGAGCCGCGCACCGACGCGGCGACCTACCGGATGCTGGACCCGATCCGGGCGTACGCGGCCCGCGCCCTGTGCGACACCGGCGAGGAGGAGGTCGTCCGCGATCGGCACGTGGGGTGGTGCCTGCGGCAGATACAGGGCGCCCACACGGACGCCAACGGGCGGGCCGTGACGCTGTCGCTGTACGCCATCGACCCGTTGGCCGACGAGGTGCGCGGTGCGCTGCGGTGGACGGTGACGCGGGGCCTCGGCCGGGAGGGTCTGGCGGTCGCGACCTGGCTCGACCAGTGGTGGCGCGAGCGCGGGCTCGCGCGCGAGGCACGAATGTGGATGTTCCGACTGTACGAGCGGATCAGAGCGACGGGTGAGCAGCTCACCGACCCGGAACTGGCCGCCGCGTACCACATCCACGCCCTACAGGCGGAGGCCGACGGGGAGTACGTGGAGGAGCTGCGCTTCTCCCAGCGGGCGGAGGTCGCCGCGCGCCGGGTAGGCGACGTCGGCCTGTTGGCACGGGTACTGGCGGGTCGCGGTGCGCCGCTGGCCGGGATGGGCCGCGCGGACGACGCCGAGCGGACCTGCCGCGAGGTTGCCGCGTGGGCCCGCCAGGAAGGCGTCCCGGGTGATGCGCTGCGCGCCGTCTACACGCTGGCCCAGATCCTCATGCGCCGCGATGCGCTCGACGAGGCGGCCGACCTGCTGGCCAACGCCCGTCCGCTGGAGGCGTCCCGACCGGCCGTGCGCGGCCGGCGTACCGTCGACATGCTCCTGGGTCTGGTGGCGCTGAGGCGTGGTGACATCGTGGCGGCCCACGACCACCTCACGGTGGCCCTCCGCTCCCGGATGGGGTTCGGGTTTCACTCGCGCGCCTGCGAGACGCTCAACGCCGTCGCGGTGCGCTGCTTGGCCGGCGAGGACGCGCTGACGGCGGCGCGGTTGTTCGGGGCCGCGCAGGCCGCACGGGCGAGGCTTCGGCTCGCGACAGGGGCGTTCGGTCCGTACTGGCACGAGCAGCAGGCCGTGGCGCGGGCGGTGCTCGGCGACGTGGTGTTCGACGCGGCGTACGCCGAAGGCGGGACCCTGACCCTGGAGGACGCGGTCGCCGTCGCGCTCACCGTGGAGCACCCGGACCTGGTGGTCGGCTCGGACCGGTTCAGCCACTCGTCCTGACGTTCCCGCGATCTTGGAGGATCTGACATCGCAGGTGATGTCAGATCCTCCAAGATCCGAAGATGGTTACAGGATGGTCCAGGTATCGCCGGAGCTGAGCAGGGCCGACAGTTCGTCCTCGGCGCTGCCGGTGACCTTCGCCTTGGCCGCGCCGAGTTGGGTGCGGACGAGGTCGTCGTACACCGGCCGGTCGACCGCCCGGAACACACCGATCGGGGTGTTGCGCAGGTCCCCCTCGGGCAGCCGGGACAGGGCGAACGCGTACGCCGGCTCGGCCACCGTCTCGTCGTGTACGACGATGTCGCCCGGTGCCACGTCGGCAGTCCGGCGTACTTCCAGGCCGAACGCGCGCGGCGGATGGGTCACGCACCACTCGCCGTCCTTGCCGAACGTGATCGGCTGGCCGTTTTCGAGGCGGATCACGTACTCGTCGCGCGTTGACGGGTCCTTGAGGACCTCGAACGCGCCGTCGTTGAAGATGTTGCAGTTCTGGTAGATCTCCACGAAGGCCGAGCCGTTGTGTTCGGCGGCCTGCCGCAGCACCGACTGCAGGTGTTTGCGGTCGGAGTCGATGGTGCGGGCGACGAACGACGCCTCCGCGCCCAGCGCGAGCGAGATCGGGTTGAACGGGGAGTCGGTCGACCCGACCGGCGTCGACTTGGTGATCTTGCCCAGTTCGGACGTCGGCGAGTACTGACCCTTGGTCAGCCCGTAGATCCTGTTGTTGAACAGCAGGATCTTCAGGTTGACGTTGCGGCGCAGCGCGTGGATGAGGTGGTTGCCGCCGATCGACAGGGCGTCGCCGTCACCGGTGATGACCCACACCGACAGGTCCGGGCGCGACACCGACAGGCCGGTCGCGATGGCGGGGGCGCGGCCGTGGATCGAGTGCATGCCGTACGTGTTGAGGTAGTACGGGAAGCGCGACGAGCAGCCGATGCCGGAGACGAACGCGATGCGCTCGCGGGGGATGCCCAGCTCCGGCAGGAAGGACTGCATGGCGGCCAGAATCGCGTAGTCCCCGCAGCCCGGGCACCAGCGCACCTCCTGGTCGGACTTGAAGTCCTTCGTGGTGAGCTTGAGCGGCGCCGCTGCCGCGGCGCCGCCGGAGGTGTCGGTCTCAGGCATTCTTCACAACCTCTTCCAACATGTTTTCCAGCTCCGCGGCGGTGAACGGCAGACCGCGTACCTGGTTGTAGGCGATCGCGTCGATCAGATACCGGGACCGGATCAGGCCCGCGAGTTGGCCGAGGTTCATCTCGGGGATGACCACCCGGTCGTAGTGCTTCAGGACCTCGCCGAGATTCTTCGGCATCGGGTTGAGGTGACGCAGGTGCGCCTGGGCCACCGGCAGGCCTCGCTGGCGCAGCGCCCGGCACGCCGCGCCGATCGGGCCGTAGGTGGAGCCCCAGCCGAGGACCAGCACGCGGGCGTCACTGTCCGGGTCGCCGACCTCGAGGTCCGGCACCTCGATGCCCTCGATGCGGGCGGCGCGGGTGCGGACCATGAGGTCGTGGTTGGCGGGGTCGTAGGAGATGTCGCCGGTCTTGTCGGCCTTCTCCAGACCGCCGATGCGGTGCTCCAGCCCCGGGGTGCCCGGCACCGCCCACGGCCGGGCCAGCGTCGCCGGGTCGCGCAGGTAGGGCAGGAACTGGCCGTCGGGCCCGTTGGGTGCGGAGGCGAACTCCACCTGCAGATCCGGCAGAGCGGACACCTCGGGCAGCCGCCACGGTTCGGATCCGTTGGCGATGTATCCGTCGGAGAGCAGGATTACCGGGGTCCGGTAGGTGATCGCGATCCGCGCGGCCTCCAGCGCGGCGTCGAAGCAGTCGGCCGGCGAGCGCGGTGCGATGACTGCCACCGGTGCCTCGCCGTGCCGGCCGAACAGCGCCATGTTGAGGTCGGCCTGTTCGGTCTTCGTGGGCATGCCCGTAGAGGGTCCGGCGCGCTGTACGTCGATCACCAGCAGCGGCAGTTCCAGGGCCACGGCCAGGCTGATCGTCTCGCTCTTGAGCGCCACGCCCGGTCCGGAGGTCGAGGTGACCCCCAGCGCGCCGCCGTAGGAGGCGCCCAGCGCCAGCCCGATCGCGGCGATCTCGTCTTCGGCCTGCACCGTCGTCACGCCGAACCGCTTGTGCTTGGACAACTCGTGCAGGATGTCGGACGCCGGGGTGATCGGGTAGGCCCCCAGGAAGACCGGCAGTTTCGACCGCACGCCGGCCGCCACGATGCCCAGCGCCAGCGCGGCGTTGCCGGTGACGTTGCGGTACTCGCCGGCAGGCATCTTCGCCGGATTGACTTCATACCGGACCACGAAGTCCTCGGTGGTCTCACCGAAGTTGAAGCCGGCCTTGAACGCGGCCACGTTGGCGGCGGCGACCTCAGGCCGGGCGGCGAACTTGCGCTCCAGGAACCGCAGCGTGGACTTGCTGGGCCGCGAGTACATCCACGAGAGCAGACCGAGGGCGAACATGTTCTTGGCCCGCTCGGCGTCCTTCTTGGAGATCTCGAAGCTTTCGAGCGCCCGGACGGTCATGGAGGTCAGCCCCACCGGGTGCAGGACGTACCCGGAAAGCGAACCGTCCTCCAGCGGGTTGCTCGCGTAGCCGACCTTGGCGAGGTTGCGCTTGGTGAACTCGTCGGTGTTGACGATGATGTCGGCTCCGACGCGAAGGTCGCCGATGTTGGCCTTCAGTGCGGCCGGGTTCATCGCCACGAGGACGTCCGGGGTGTCACCCGGGGTGAGGATGTCGAAGTCGGCGAAGTGCACCTGGAAGCTGGACACGCCCGGCAGGGTCCCGGCAGGGGCCCGGATCTCGGCGGGGAAGTTGGGCAGGGTCGAGATGTCGTTGCCGAGCTGAGCGGTCTCCGAGGTGAACCGGTCGCCCGTGAGCTGCATGCCGTCGCCGGAGTCCCCGGCGAAACGAATGACCACTCGATCCAGTTGACGGACCTGTTTGGTCACGTGGCTGACCTCCTCGGTGACGGCGGGTTGGGAGTGGTTGCCGTCGCGCAGCATCGGGCGACGGGCCCGGGGGGACCCGCTCCTACTTACACCCCGAGCCTACGTCGGCGTGAGCAAGGTACCTTCGTGTGGTTTCCGTGACGTGGGTGAAGACACGTTCCTTCACGGGAGCGCGCCTTTGCGTAGTAGTACGCATCGCGGTCTTCGCCGGTTGACCCGGCGGTGTGAACCGCCCCAAAGGTATCCATTATCAGTCGGTCCGGTTGTTCATGCAGCCCGGCGATCGGCCATGCGACATTTGGCCTGCGGTTAAGCTGCGAGCGTGACCGGTTATCTGGGCTCGTACGCGACGCTCGGCCTGCTCCTGCTCGCGGGCGCGCTGGTGTTCGTGGCCGCTTTCGGGGCCAACCGGGTGCTGCGCCCCCGCCGTCCGGCCGATACGCCGGGTAAGTGGGAGAACTACGAGTGTGGGTTGGACCCGGTCGGCGGTGACTGGGCCCAGGCGCAAATTCGTTATTACGTGTATGCGTACCTTTATGTCCTATTCGCGGTCGAAAGTGTCTTTCTCTTTCCGTGGGCCGTTGTCTTTGACCGGCCCGGGTTCGGCATGGTCACCGTGATCGAGATGGGCGTCTTCGTCGGTCTGCTGGCGCTCGGCCTGCTGTACGCGTGGCGTAAGCGCGTCCTGCGCTGGAGCTGATCCGGCCCTTCCCAGATCTTGGACACTTAGACCGCTCCGATGCCGCAGATCTTCCTGCGCATTCGCCGTGGCCGGGGCGCCGGGCTCGCCTCCCCAGAGTGAGCGTGCCACGATCGTGACATGGGTCAGTTCCTACTCCTGACGATCGGCGCGCTCGTCATCGGCGCGATCGGTTTCGGTATCGCGGTGCTCATTTCCGGCTCCGACCCGGGCCTTGCGCCCGTGGAGCCGGAGGGTCGGGCGGTACCGCTGCCGGCCGACCGCCCTCTCGCCGAGGCCGATCTCGCGCGGACCCGGTTCGATACGGTCCTGCGCGGATACCGGATGGCCCAGGTCGACGCGGCGTTGCGCCGTGCGGCCTACGACGTCGGGTACAAGCTGGAGTTGATCGGCGTGCTGGAAGCCGAGGTGGCGGCGCTGCGTGACGGGCGGCTCGACGACGCCGACAAGTTGCGGGCCGCGCGCGAGGCGGCCTTGAACGCGATCTCGAACGGCAGCCGGACACCGGCCAAGGTAGAGCCGGCGGCCGCTGCCGAGTCGACCGCCGGCGATGCGGCCGGAGCAGACCGCGCAGCCGGAGCTGAGAACGGGGCCGGAGCAGACCGCGCAGCCGGAGCTGAGAACGGGGCCGGAGCTGAGAACGGGGCCGGAGCAGACCGCGCAGCCGGAGCTGAGAACGGGGCCCGAGCAGACAGTGCCGAGCCGGACATTCTGTCGAACCGGCCACGGGAGATGAGGTTGTCGTGACAATCCCCGAGCCCCGGCGTACGGGGGATCGGGCCACCGAGACGACGCCGCGACGGACGTCAGCGACCAGGGGCAAGGCTGCCGGATCCCGATCGCCCGGCGTAGAAGACGGCGTGGATCCGCAGAGCGACCCACCCGCCGAGGAGGGCCCAGCCGACGCGTCCGGCCCGGCCGAGGCGGGGCTCGGCGACGCCGTACAGCCCGGCGCCGGTGAGGTGACCGCCACCGTCATCGTCAACGCCCCCGCGGCACGGGTCTTCGCCGCGCTGCTGGCCTGGGAGCGGCAGAGTGACTGGATCCCGTTCACGCGGGTACGCCTGGTCGACGGCGACGGCGGGGAGGGCAGCTCGATCGAGGCGGTGACACAGGTCGGCCCGGCCGTGCTGCGTGACGAGATGCGCGTGATCAAGGTGGACCGGCCGTACGAGATCCGGGTCGTCCACTACGGCAAGGTGCTACGCGGCCCTGGCGTGATGCGCTGCACGCCGATGGACGGAGAGCGTACCCAGGTGGTCTGGCACGAATGGTTCCACCTGCCCGGCGGCGCGACCGGCAAGGTCGCCTGGCCCGTGCTCTGGCCCGGCTCGAAGGTCAGCTTGACTCAGGCGCTGCGCCGCTTCGCCCGGATGGTGGAGGCGGGCCAGCTGCCATGACCGAGTCTGTGGCGACCGGAACCAATCTCGTTACCGGGCCGGACGGCCTGGCCCGCTGCGCCTGGGCGGGTGCGACGCCCGACTACATGGCCTACCACGACGACGAGTGGGGCCGGCCGGTACGCGACGACGACGGCCTGTACGAGAGGCTCACCCTCGAGGCGTTCCAGTCCGGCCTGTCCTGGCTGACCATCCTGCGCAAGCGCCCGGCGTTCCGGGTCGCGTTCAAGGATTTCGCGATCGCCGAGGTCGCGGCGTTCGACGCCGCAGACGTCGCACGGCTGCTGGCCGACTCCGGGATCGTCCGTAACCGGGCGAAGATCGAAGCCGCCCTGCACAACGCCCGTGCCGCCGCCGACCTGCCCGCGGGCCTCGGCGCGCTGCTGTGGTCGTACGCCCCCGCACCCTGTGAGCGCCGGCCCCGCTCGTTCGCCGAGGTTCCCGCGATCACGCCGGAGTCCACGGCAATGGCCAAGGACCTCAAGAAGCGCGGGTTCCGCTTCGTCGGGCCCACCACCGCGTACGCCCTGATGCAGGCCACCGGCATGGTCGACGACCACCTGGCCGACTGCCACGTCGCCGGTGGCCGCACCCGCTGACGCGGACGCCTCAGCACCGAGGGTTCGTGGGCGCCGTGATGTGATGAGGGCATGGCGCACTGGGCGGTGGTGGTACCGGTCGAACGGTACGAGGCGGAGCGGCTGTTCCTGCACGAGACGCTCGAGCTGACCGGACTGGACGGTCCGCTGCCCGCCACCGGCGACGAGGTGGCACTGGTGGCGGGAGCCGAGCCGGTCGTCTTCGCGCTGGGTCGGGTGGTCGCCGTCGGTGCCGACGCCCATGACCCGGACGATCCCGGTGCCGACCAGCCGGCGACGGCCCTGGACATCGCGTACACCCATCGCCTGTTCGACGCGCCGCTGCCGGCCGACAGCCTGGCTGGCGCGCCCGGTGCCCACCCGATCGAGGCCGACCGGTTCGCCGCGCTCGCAGACAAGGCCGGCGCCGAGCACAGCGCCCGGCGGGAATGGCTGGTGGGTGTCTATCTGCCCATCGAAGCGAGCTCGCAGGCCGAGGCGGTGCGGGCGTTCTGGACGCATGTGCAGCAGCTTGGCCCCCGGGAGCTGCCCGCGTACGTCTCGCCGCTCGGTGACGAGTTGGCGATGCAGGCTTACGTGCTGGGCGAGGTGGCCAACCTCGACCCGGAAGAAGACGAGGACTAACGGCCCTCGAAGATCGGCCTCTCCTTGCGTACGAATGCGTACGTTGCGTTGCGGTGGTCGGCGGTGGCGCCGCTGGCCGCCTGCGCCTCGTACTCGGCCTCCAGCGCCTCCGCGAGCGTTCCGGTGCCGCCGATGCGCAGCTGGCGCTTGATCTGGGCGTACGCGACCGTCGGGCCGCTGGCCAGCCGGGAGGCCAGCGCTCGTGCGGCCGGCAGCACCTCTTCGTCGTCGTCGACCAGCTTGGTCAGCAGCCCCAGCCGTAGCGCCTCCTGGGCGTTCACCGGTTCGGCGAGCATCAACAGCTCGGTGGCCTTGGCGTGACCGACCAGCCGCGGCAGCACCCACGACGCGCCCGTGTCGCCGGCGAGGCCGACGTTGGCGAACGCCATGAGGAAGCCGGTACGGGGGCCGCCGACGCGGAAGTCAGCGAGCATGGCGAGCGACGCGCCGGCCCCGGCCGCCATCCCGCGGACAGCCGCGACGACCGGTTTGGGCATCTCCGCCAGGAGGGTCGCGACCGGGTTGTAGTGCTCACGCACGGTGGCGAGCGGATCCGTGCTGCCGGACTCCAGCGTCTCGACGTGTTGGCGTAGGTCCTGACCGACGCAGAAGGCCCGGCCGGCGCCGGTGAGCAGTACGGCGCGGCACGAGTCGTCGGTGGCGAGCTCGCCGAGCGTCTCGCGCAGCGCCTCCTTGAGGCTGACGTCGAGCGAGTTGAGCGAGTCGGGCCGGTTGAGGGTGAGCGTCGCGATCCCGTCAACGCGCTCGACGAGCAGGACATCGGTCACGGTGGTGCCTTTCTGTCAACTCTGGCGTGGTCCGGGCAGCCGGGTGAGGCATGGATCGCTCAACTGTCCGGGATCGCGTGGTCTGCGTGTGGTCAGGATGCCGCCAGCGGCAGCCGGGACGCGGCAACGTCCAGGCATCGGTCCACGAACCGGTCGGCGGCCGGGCGTAGCCGCGCGGCATGGCCGTCGAAGAAGTCGGCGGCGGCACTGCCCGGCCACCGGTCGGGCAGCAGCTCCGGGGGTAGTTGGGGGTCGCGGAACAGGAACGTGCGCCACGCGTGTACGAGCCGGAAGCGGGCCGCGTACGCCTCCTCGTCGTCGCTGTGGCTGCCGATCGAGGAGACCATAGGGCTCAGTTCCCGCACGAATTCCTCGTACGCGGCGCCGATCTCAGCCAGGTTCCAGGCCCGGCGTACCAGGGCGGCGGCTCCGTCGATGCCGCCGGAGTGGCTGGCGGTGAACCGCTCGAACCGGATGCCGGCCTCATCCAGCAGCGTTTCGACCTCGTCGGTGGGCCGGGCGGCGACCCACGTCGCGGCGTCGATCGCCCCGTAGCCGAGAAACGACAGGTTCGACGCGAGGCGCCCCCGGTCCGCGCGCTGTGTAGGCGGGTCGATCACGACCAGATCGAACCGGCCGTCCCAGGAGTTGTCGCGGGTGCGGTAGATACGGCTGGCCGCCTCGTCGAGTCGCCGGGCCGCCTTGGGGGTCAGCAGGTAGCCCGGGCCGGTGGACAGCCGGAGCGGGTGCAGCCAGCCCTGCCGCACCATTCGCGACACGGCGGTGCGTACCGCCGGGGCGGCTATCCCGAGGGGCGAGAGCAGGCGTACGAGCGCAGCGACGGGGGCGCGCCCACCTCTTGGTCGAAGGTAGTCGCCGTAAAGGTCGAAGAGTGCCGACCGTGCCTGCATGGCCGCATATTGTGACAGGTTCTGTCCGAGGCCCACCAGACGCTGTCACAACAAATCGGCCCCAGTTTGGGTCTTGGGGCCATCATCAGGGAAAATCATTGGTCGGCGCCGTTTCGGGCGTTCGCGCGTACGCGTGGACGATCGAAACGGGGTCTGCGCAGCTTCCGGGCGCGGCGGGCGTGCCCGGGATCTGAACACCATAAAGTGTGAGGGGAGACAACATGGCGGCCATGAAGCCGCGGACGGGCGACGGTCCGCTTGAGGTCACCAAGGAGGGCCGCGGCATCGTCATGCGGGTCCCGCTGGAGGGTGGTGGCCGGCTCGTCGTAGAGATGACGCCCGACGAGGCCAGCGCGCTGAGTGAGGCGCTGAAGTCGGCCACGGGCTGACCGCGGTTTCGGGCAGCCGATGCCCGTCGCACATTTGATCGATTCCGTGCGGCGGGCGGCAGATCGGTGGCTTTGAGAGCGTTTGCAGCATTGTGAAGCGTCCATCTTCAGCCCGATCTTGGGGAGTTCGGCGCACCCCCCGCGCGGAACTCCCCATCGGGGCACTTTGTCTCTTGAGTGGGCTGGTCGGATGGCGAAACGTGAGGAGACGGCCGTGATCGAGATTCGGCTCGCGGTCGACGGGACGGTGCCGGACACATTGGCGCTGCCCCTGGTATCCCCGGCCCCTCCCGGGGAAACCAACGAGAACGCCACCGGGACCGAGACCGTCACCGGGGACGAAGCCACCGCGAAGCGCAGGGTCGTCGGTGAGTTGCCGCCCACTTCGTGCGCCGCGGACGCCGGGGTACGCGAGGAGGTGCTCGCCTTCATCGAGGACGTCCAGCACAGCGGGGCGCGCGGGGCGGTGCATACGCTGGTCCGCCCGCTGGCCAGCCCACGTCGGGTCCTCCTGACCGGGGTGGGCGCCGGGGACGAGGCCGGCTGGCGTGCCGCCGGGGCCGCGATCGCCCGGTCCGCCCGGATGCAGACCTCCGTCACGGTCGGGCTGCCGGCCGGGGCCGACCCGGAAGCGGTCGGCGGTCTCGCCGAAGGGATCTGGCTCGCCGCCTACCGCTTCCGGCTCGCCGCCGAGGCCCCCGACAAGGCGCCTCGACTGACGAGCGTCACGATCGTGGTCGACGAGCCGCAGCGCTATGAGGCGGCCCTGGGCGACGCCCGTACGGTGGCCGAGGCGACCATTCTGGCCAGGGACCTGACGAACACCCCGAGCGAGCAGAAGTCACCCGCCTGGCTGGCCGAGCGGATCCAGCAGGCCGCCGCGGACCACCCGGGCCTCACCGTCGTCGTCCGCGAGCCGGAGCGACTGGCAGCCGAGGGCTTCGGCGCGGTCCTCGCGGTCGGCGGTGGTTCGGTACGCCCGCCCAAACTGGTGGAGCTGTCCTGGCAGCCGCCAGGGGCGCGTACCCACGTCGTGCTGGTCGGCAAGGGCATCACGTTCGACACCGGTGGCATCTGCATCAAACCGCGCGACGGCATGAAGCTGATGCGCAAGGACATGGGCGGCGCCGCCGCCGTTGCCGCCGCGACGATCGCGGCAGCGGCACTGCGCCTGCCGGTACGGGTGACGGCGCTGGCCCCACTGGCCGAGAACATGGTCAGTGGTACCGCGTACCGTCCCGGCGACGTCGTGCGTCACTACGGCGGGATGACCACAGAGGTGCTCAACACCGACGCCGAGGGCCGGCTGGTGCTCGCTGACGCCATGGCGTACGCGGTACGCCAACTCGACCCGGACCTCCTGGTCGACCTCGCCACGCTGACCGGTGCCCAGGGCGTCGCCCTCGGCAAGCGCACCGCCGCGCTCTACAGCGACAGCGACGCGCTCGCCGGGGCGCTGACCGAGGCGGCGAGCGCCGCCGGCGAGCGGGTATGGCGGATGCCGATGCCCGACGACTACCGCGAGGCGCTCGACAGCGAGGTGGCGGACCTTGTCAACTCCACGCAGGTGGGAGCCGGCTCGGTGATGGCGGCGATGTACCTGCGCGAGTTCGCCGGAGAATTCCGCGACCGCTGGGCGCACCTCGACATGTCCTCGCCCGCCTGGGCTGACTCGCCCGACGGGGAACTGGCCAAGGGCGCCACCGGCTGGGGCGTGCGCACGCTGGTGCGGTGGCTCGATCGCGTCGCCGCCGCGTCGCACTCCTGACCGGAGCAGCCCTGCTCACCGGGGCGGTCCTGCTCCTCGCTGCCGGCGGCCTGCTCCCCGGTGCCGGCGGCCTGCCGCTTGGCATCGGCCGCGAGCCAACCCAGGCCCATCCGGCTCAGATAGGCCCACCAGCCGATGTGGTGCCCGTAGCGCTCCCGCAGTTGTGCGGCAGTCGGCGCCGGGTCACCGTAGAGCGCCTCGACAACCCGGGTGAACTGGGCCATCTCCAGCGGCACGTTGTCAGGGCGGCCGAGCACCCGCAGCAGAATCGCATCAGCGGTGAACGCCCCCACGCCGCGCACCGCTAGCAGTGCCGCCCTGGCTTCGGCGAAGGGCGCTGTGCGCAGCCACTCCTCATCCAGGGCGGCGATCCCGGTCAGTACCTCACGGAGTCGGACGGCCCGCTGGCGGTTACCGGCGAAACCGACCAGCTCGTCCTCGCCGAGTGCGACGAGCGTGGACAGCGACGGGAACGCGATGTGGACCTCGCCGTCCAACTCACCACGCGCACCGAGCTCCGAGACGATCCGGCGCTTACGAGCCGCGGCGAACCACTGGGTGCTGCGCTGGGTGAGCGCGAAGTATGCCGCCCCTTCGGCCAGCGACGGGAACCGCACCTGATGCAGGCCGGTGGTGGCGGTGAGCACCTGAGCCATCGCCAGATCGGCGCGGGCGACGGCGAGGAAGGCGCTCAGGTCGTCGTCGAGGCCGAGCCACCGACTTACCGACCGCTGCACTCCGGCCACTTCGCCCGGCTCGAGCGGACTCCCCGCGTACACGGTCAGGTTCACCCCCGGCTGGTCGTCAGGCGGGGGTGCGACCTCGACCACCACGGCCTCGTCCGGATGGGCGCCCGGCCGCAGTAGCGCCTTGCGCACGCAGTCGTCGGCGATCGACTGGTCTCCCGCGCACGGGGTGAAACCGGTCAGGGCCTGTAGTGTCCGCGACAGCGAGTAGGGCGGGGTTGTGGCCAGCACGCTGCGGTGCTGCTCGCGAAGAACCTTCGTCATACCGGAAAGCGTGGCGCCCGGGTACGACACTTTCCGCGCTCGTCCGGGGCGCTCCGTCGTCAGGCTCGCTTGACAGCGCAGAGGAGCCCGTCGCCGGTGGGCAACAGCGCGGGGATCCACTCGTCGGCCTCCCGCAACGACTTGACCACCTCCCGCAGCGCGACGGTTTCCGGGTCGCGCGCGGCCGGGTCGGCCACCTTGCCGTCGGCGAGCGCCGCGCCGAGCACGAGGACGCCGCCGGGGCGCAGCAGCCGGGCCGCGGCGTTGACGGCGGGGGCGTACTCGCTGGCATCGTGATCGACGAAGACAAGATCATAGACGCCGTCCGCGAGCCGGGGGAGCACGTCGAGGGCCCGGCCGGTGATGATGCGGGTACGCGACGGGGCGAACCCGGCCTCCGCGAAGATCCGACGCGCGACCCGCTGGTGCTCACCCTCGATGTCGATCGTGGTTAGCACACCGTCGGAGCGCATGCCGCGCAGCAGCCATACGCTGCCGACCCCGGTGCCGGTGCCCACCTCGACCACTGCTTTGGCGTTGCTCGCGGCGGCGATGAAACGCAGGGCGGCGCCGGCGGCGGGGCCGACCGGTGTCAGCCCGACCTCACCCGCCTGCGCTCGGGCCGCCGCCAGCACGGCGTCCTCGGCCACGTATGCCTCCGCGAACTGGTGGGCATGGGCAGCGTGCTGTTGGGGAATCCTGGTGGATGCGGCGATGGCGCACCTCCTGACCGGTCGATGTCACGTCTCGTACGAGCCTAGGGAACGGTGGGCCGGTGTGGGGGATGTCGGCACGTGTAATCCTTGTGGACGGATGGACTGAAGGAGTGCCGATAGTGAGTGACTGGGGCACGTGGCGGCAGCGGACCGCCGGCGAAGGGTCCGGCTCGTGGGTCCACCCCGAGGCCGGGCCTGCCGTGCCGGCTGCCCCGCCGGGCTCCACCGGTCAGGCCAGCTCGGCAAATGCCGCCAATTCGCCCTGGTGGTCCGACGCGCTGGCCGATCCCTGGCGCGATCCGGCGGCGCCCGCCGCCGTCGTGGTCACGTCCTCGACGTCCAACGCGCCCCCGCTCGAGCCGGCGGCCACCCCGATGGGAGAGGGGATGCGGCGCGGCCTCGGGCTCGTCGTCCTGGTGTCGGTGATCACAGCGTTGCTGGCCGGGGCGCTCGGCGGCACGCTCGGCTTCGTCTTCGCCAGCCGAGCAGGGGTGAGCCGTGGCCCTCAACTCGGCGGAGGTAACCCGGCGCCGCTGACGCAGCGCGCGCCCGACTCCCTGGCCGGTGTCGTCAAGAAGGTGCTGCCCAGCGTGATCACCGTGAAGGTTCACGCCGGCGGCGCCACCAACCTCGGCTCCGGCTTCATCGTCTCCAGCGACGGATACGCGATCACCAACGATCACGTGGTGGCTGGCGCTTCGGGGTCGACCCAGGTGACGTTCAGCGATGGCAACACGGTGTCGGCCAAGGTCGTCGGCAGCGATCCCGAGTCCGACGTGGCGGTGCTCAAGCTGGACGCCGCGAACCTCACCCCGATCCAGTTCGGTGACTCGGACTCGGCACAGGTCGGTGACCCGGTACTGGCGATCGGGTCGCCGCTGGCGCTGGCGAACACGGTGACGTACGGCATCGTCAGCGCTGTTGACCGTCCGATCGCGGCGGGCGAGGCGGGCGGTCCGACCCGGTACTACGCGGCGATCCAGACCGACGCGGCGGTCAACCACGGCAATTCGGGCGGTCCGTTGGTCGACGCGGCCGGCCGGGTCGTCGGCATCAACGCCGTGATCAAGTCACTCGCCTCGGATCAGGAGCAGGCCGGCAACGTGGGTCTCGCCTTCGCGATCCCGATCAACCAGGCGAAACGCATCGCGCAGGACATCGTGGGCACGGGCAAGGCGCGCCGTACGGTGATCGGAGCGGAGCTCGAGAGTTCCTACCGTGGCCCCAACGGCGGGGTACGGATACAGGCCGTCACGGACGGTGGTCCGGCGGCGAGCGCCGGGCTGCACCCGGGTGACGTCCTCACCCGCATCAGCGGTGCCCAGCTCGGGGAGCCCGGGGACCTGATCGCTCTGGTCCGCAAGTACGCCCCCGGTGCCGGTGTCAGCGTCGAGTACACGAGGGACGGGGCCAAGCACAACGCGCAGGTCGTGCTGGCTGCGGACGGGAAGTAGTTAATCGATCGGCCCCTCCCGGCGGGGCGGGGCGGGTGCGTACGCTGGCGGTGACGCAGGGAGGACGGCATGGGGCTGGAAAACATCGGCGGCTGGGAGCTGATCACGGTCATCCTGGTCGGCCTGTTCATCTTCGGCCCCGACAAGCTGCCCAAGTTGATCAGCGACGGCGTCCGGATGCTGCGGCAGCTACGGGATATGGCACGCAACGCTACCGGTGACCTCAGTCGGGAACTAGGCACCGACATTCAGCTGGAAGACCTCAACCCGAAGACGTTCCTGCGCAAGCATGTACTCAGCGAGGACGACGAGGCGGCACTACGCAAGCCGCTGCAGGGCGTCTACGACGATCTGCGTGGCACCGCCGAGCAGGTCAAGGGCGATCTGAGCTCGACAGCGGCGGCCCTGGACGTGCACCAGCCCGGCCCCGCGTCGCCCACACCGCGACCGGCGGTCAGTCGGCACGCCTACGACGAGGCGACGTAAGACCGCGCTCAGCGACGTAAGACCGCGCTCACCCGCGCCGATCTAGGAGAAATGGCGGCTTCGGGAGCGATCCCGAGCCGCCATTGTCCCTAAAATTGGCATTGTTCCTAGATCACGTAGAAGTCGTCCGGATCGACGTAGCAGTCGTCCGGATCGACGTAGCAGTCGTCCGCGTTCAGCGGCTCGCGGGGCGCAGGTTGAGGGGCTTGCCGACGAGGCTCTCCCGGCGAACCGCGAGACGGTCGGCCACCGCGGCCAGCGCCTTGGCCGCTGGCGCCTCTGGGGCTTCGAGGACGATCGGGCGTCCGGCGTCGCCGGCCTCCCGTACGCGGGTGTCCAGCGGAATCTGACCGAGCAGCGGCACCTGGGCACCGACCAGACGGGTCAGCGAATCCGCGACGGTCTGGCCGCCACCGGCCCCGAAGACCTCCATCCGCTCACCGGACGGCAGTTCCAGCCACGACATGTTCTCCACCACGCCGACGAGCCGCTGGTGGGTCTGCAGCGAGATCGCACCGGCCCGCTCGGCGACCTCCGCCGCGGCCATCTGGGGGGTGGTAACGACCAGGATCTCCGCGCTCGGCAGCAACTGGGCCAGCGAGATCGCCACGTCGCCGGTGCCGGGCGGCAGGTCGAGCAGCAGCACGTCCTGGTCGCCCCAGTACACGTCGGCGAGGAACTGCTGCAGTGCGCGGTGCAGCATCGGTCCGCGCCACACCACGGCGGCGTTCCCGGACGTGAACATCCCGATGGAGATGACCTTCACGCCGTGCGCCTGGGGCGGCATGATCATTTCTTCAACCTGGGTCGGGCGGGCTTCCGTGCCGAGCATGCGGGGCACGGAGTGGCCGTAGATGTCGGCGTCCACCACGCCGACGGACAGTCCCTTGGCGGCGAGCGCCACGGCCAGGTTGACTGTCACGCTGGACTTGCCGACCCCACCCTTGCCGCTGGCCACCGCGTATACCCGGGTGCGCGAACCGGGCTGCGCGAACGGGATGACCGGTTCGGCGCCGCCACTGCCGCGCAGGCTCGTCTGGAGGTTACGACGCTGGTCGTCGCTCATGACGCCGAACTCGACCTCGACGCCGCGTACGCCGGATACCTGGGCCACCGCCACGGTGATGTCGTTGCGCAGCTTGTCACGCAGCGGGCAGCCGGCGACCGTCAACAGGATCGCGATCTCGGCGACGCCATCCGGGCGGACCAGAGCTGATTTCACCATGCCGAGGTCGGTGATGGGTCGGCGGATCTCAGGGTCGTTGACGGTAGCGAGGGCGGACAGGAGCGCGGCCTCGCTGGTCGTGGCGGGGGCAGACATGTTGCCAATGCTACGTCCGACCGGTCGGTATCAACCGGGGCCGGGGTGCGTGGGGCCGCCCACAGAGCGCGCGGCGCCTGGCCCGTGAGGTGGCCGCGCCTAGCCCCGCGAGGGGCGCGGCGCCTGCATCTCCGGGCCTGAGCCGATCGCCTCCGGCTGGTCGTGTTGTTCGAGCTCGTCCCCGTACGCGTGTTCGTCCTCGTGCTCGACGTCCTCCACGGCCCGGCGCGCCGCGCGCTTGATGTCCTTGCGCTGCTCCTTGCGCTCGTGCTTGTGCCGGCGGTGCGCCGCCTCATCGAGGTCCTCGACCAGCCGGGTCAGCTCCGAGCGGACGAAGTCGCGGGTGGAGACCTCACCGAGCGCGATCCGCAGCGAGGCGATCTCGCGAGACAGGTACTCGGTGTCCGCCTTCTGCATCTGGGCCCGCCGCCGGTCCTCCTCGAACGAGAGCCGGTCACGGTCGGCCTGGCGGTTCTGGGCGAGCAGGATCAGCGGCGCCGCGTACGACGCCTGGGCGCTGAAGAAGAGGTTGAGCAGGATGAACGGGTACGGGTCCCAGCGGAGTCCGAAGATGCCGATCAGGTTCACGGTCACCCAGACGATCAGGAAGATCGTCATATAGAAGATGAACCGCGGGGTGCCCATGAACCGCGCGAATGTCTCCGCGAAACGCCCGAAGGCCTCTTTGTCCATGCGCGGGAGCGTGATCCGACCCGGCTCGCGAGGCTGGTCGAGCCGGCTGACGCGGCGGGCCTCAGCCACGGCCGTCGTCCTCCCGTGCGGGCGATGAAACCGGTCGGTCGGGGAGGCGGCTCGGTCGCGGTAAGGGGTCGCCTCCCGTGAGCGGCTCCGCCTGGTCGCGGTCGCGCCAGTCCGGCGGCAGCAGATGGTCGAGAACGTCGTCGACGGTGACCGCGCCCACCAGCCGGTTATTGGTGTCGACGACCGGCATGCAGACCAGGTTGTACGTCGCCATCCGCCGGGTTACCTCCGACAGCGGCGTGGCCGGGTCGAGCGGGTCGATGTCGTTGTCGACGACACCGCCCAGCATCGCCGAGGGCATCTCGCGCAGCAGCCGCTGGAAGTGCACCACGCCCAGGTAGCGGCCCGTGGGGGTGGCATTCGGCGCCCGGGTGACGAACACACCCGCGGCGACGGCCGGCGACAACTGAGGCTCCCGGATGCGGGCCAGTGCCTCGGCCACCGTCGCGTCCGGGGTCAAGATGATCGGCTCTGAGGTCATCAGGCTGCCGGCCGTGCCCGGCTTGTAGTCGAGCAACCGGCTCACCTTGGACGCCTCGTTCGGCTCCATCAGGTCGAGCAGGGCCTCCTGATCGGGCTTGGGCAGCTCGGCGAGCAGGTCGGCGGCGTCGTCGGGGTCCATCTCCTCGAGCACGTCCGCGGCGCGTTCACGCCCCAGCGCCGCGATGATCTCGACCTGGTCGTGCTCGGGCAACTCTTCGAGCACATCGGCGAGGCGTTCGTCGTCCAGCGCCGTGGCGACCTCGAGCCGTCGCGCGTCCGAGAGTTCCTGAAGGGCGTTGGCCAGGTCGGCGGGGCGCATGTTGTCGAGGACGGCGAGCAGGCCGGCGGTGCCCTGGGTGTCGGGTGCGCCGACCAGGCCGCGCACCTCATTCCACTCCAGTTGATGCAGGTGGCCACGGCGGGTCAGCCGGCCGGTCAGCTCGCGGACCGCCACCCGCGTCAGGGTCCATTCGCCGGCTCGGTCGACCTCCATCGCGACGTCGACGACCGTTCCCTGACGGTCGGTGTCGTCGATGGTGACCCGCCGGTCCAGCAGGTCCTCCAGTACCAGTAGCTCGCCCGGACGCTTCTCGAAGCGGCGGAGGTTGAGCGTGCCGGTGTTGAGGAGGACCGCGTCAGCCTCGATCGCGGTCACCCGGCCGATGGGTACGAAGATGCGCCGGCGCATCGGCATCTCCGCCACCAGCCCCACCACTCGGGGTGGTAGTTGACCGGGGCGTACCCGGACGACCGCATCCCGGACCCGCCCTACCTGGTCGCCGTTCGGGTCGAACATGGGGAGACCGGCTAGGCGGGCGACGTAAACCCTCGTCGCGGTTGTCACGTAGAGCAGACTAGTCTCGTTCGATCGTCCCCATGCCGCGTCGGTGCCATTGAAGTGCCGGCCGTGGTGTCTAGGCTGTCGACCATGACCACCCTGCGGTACGAGGTTGTCGATGTGTTCACCGACCGTCCGTTCACCGGCAACCCGCTCGCCGTCGTATACGGCGCGGAGGAGCTGGCGGGGTCCCAGATGCACGCGATAGCGCGCGAGTTCAACCTGTCCGAGACGATCTTCGTGCTGCCGCCGACGACCGCTGCGGCGACGTACCGGGCACGGATCTTCACCCCCGGTGGGGAGATTCCGTTCGCCGGGCATCCCAGCGTGGGAGCGGCGGTCACGCTGCAGCGGGCCGGACGGTTCCCGGTCGGCGCCGTCGTGCAGGAGTGCGGCGCCGGCCTGCTCCCGATCGTGGTGCAATCGACCGGGCTCGCGACGCTGACCGGGGGCACCCCGACCATAGGCCCCGAGTTGGACCCTGGTCCGCTGCTCGCGGCGGTCGGGCTCGGACCGGACGACTTCGCCGGTCCGGCGCCGCGGGTAGCCGGCTGCGGGTTGGAGTTCCCCTACCTGTCGGTGGTGCCGGCGGCCGTGGCCCGGGCGACCTGTGACGCGGCCGCACTGCGGTCGGCCGGCTTCGATGACGTGGAAGTCTTCGCCTGGGACGGCGACGCCGTAACGGCACACGCCCGTATGTTCGCGCCCGCCATGGGCGTACCGGAGGATCCGGCGACCGGGTCCGCCGCGCTGGGCCTGGGCGTGTGGCTGGTCGCGTCGGGACTCCTGCCCGGCGACGGCACCTTCGGCTACCGGGTACTCCAGGGTGCGGAGATCCATCGCCCGTCCACGCTGGACTGCACCGTGACCGCCGCCGCCGGGGCCGCCGTGTCGGCGACCGTCAGCGGCCACGTCGTACCGGTCGCCGCCGGCGAGATCGCCGTCCCGCCGTTCGTCGGCTGACCATCAGGGCCCGGCGACGGTGGCGTCCGCCGTCGTCGCCGTCGGGGAGCCACGGCGGGCCGCACCGAGGACGACCACGGCGACGCCGGCGACGAGCAGGGCCAGCCCGGGCAGGCTGCGCGCCGTGGGTGCCTGGCCCAGCCAGACCCAGGCGAGCAGCGCCGCGCCCGGCACCTCCATGAGCAGAAGTACCGAGACCGTGGTGGCCGACACCCGGTGCAGGGCGAAGTTGAGCAGCGAATGGCCGAGCAGCTGGGCGCCCACGGTCAGCGCGCCGATCGCGAGCCAGGTGGGGCCGTCAAAACCGTGCAGGGGTACGCCGCCGGCCAGGCACACCGCGCCGAGCAGCACCGCGCAGACGGCGTAGCAGACCGTCGTGTACGCGGTCGTGCTGGCCCGGGCCCGGGCCCGCTCGCCAAAGGTCGTGTAGGCGGCACCCGCCACTCCGCCGACGACTGCGAGCAGATCGCCGGTGACCGCCCGGCCGGACACGGCGAGGTCGGCGCCGGTGGCGAGCGCCGCCCCGGCGACGGCGACGGCGATACCGATCCAGGTGGTGGTGGCGACGGGTATCCGCCGCGCGGCAGCGATCAGCGCCGCCCATACCGGTTGGGTGCAGACCATCGCGGTCGCGGCGGCGGCGGTGGTCAGTTTGGCGCTGGGTACGAAGGTCGCGAAGTGCGCCGCGAGCGCGACACCGGCGAGGACGCACAGAACGACGGTCTCCCGGTCGAGCCCACGTAGCTGCGCGCGTCGCCGCGTGAGTGCCACGGGTGCGATCACACCGACGGCGAGGGCGTTGCGCCAGAAGGCGATCGCGAGGGCCGGGGCCGCCGCGTACGCGATCAGCGGGGCGGACGAGGAGACGGCGAGCAGCGCGATGGTAAGGGCCGCTGTGGTCGGCAGGCCTAGCGTACGCATGGCAGGTGATGCTGCCATGGACGCCGGTTCGACCGGCCGACCGGCCGGGAGTGGTCGCCTGGTTACGCTTCTTCGGTTGGTCCCCCTCGGTTAGGCCCGGTATGCCTGCTCCGCTCATGAATCCCATTGCCGCTCCGCCGCGCGCGGTGGTGTTCGATTTCTTCGGTACCCTCACGACCGCCGTCCGTCGCGGCCCGCGCCACGCCGTCATCGCCAGGCTGCTCGGCTGTGATCCGGAGGCGTTCTTCGGCGAACTCGACCGGACCTTCTACCTGCGTGCCGCGGACCGGTACGGGCAGCCGATCGACGCGCTGCGCCGGGTGGCGTACGCCGCCGGTGGCCGGCCCGCGCTCGCCGAACTCGCCTACGCGGTGGAGTCGCGCGTCGACGCGGTACACGCGGACACCGTGCTGCGTCCGGAGACGGTGCCGGTCCTCTCGGCACTGCGTCGGCGCGGCATGCCCGTCGCCGTGGTGAGCGACTGCTGGTACGAACTGCCGGCCTTTATGCCGCGGCTGGGAATTGCGCCGCTCCTCGACGGTTGCGTGTACTCGGTGGAGGTGGGTCACTGCAAACCCCACCCCGCCATGTACCTGGAGGCATGTCGCCAACTGCGGGTCGACCCGGACGAGTGCCTGTACGTCGGCGACGGTGGCAGCCGCGAACTGTCCGGTGCCCGTGAGGTCGGGATGGCGACGGTACGGCTGGCCGCCCCGGACCTGGCCGGCCACCTGATCTTCCGCGGCGATCATGAGTGGAGCGGACCGGTGGCCCGGTCACTGGCCGACGTGCTCGCGATGGTCGACCGGGTTTCCGCGCCGATCTAGGGCGCATAATGCTGGGATGGAGCGCGTTCCGCTCGTCGACGAGGCGATGAAGAAGGCCGCCGTGGCGTGGTTGACGGTGCCGGACGTCGGCCCGGCATACCTCGTCTGGTGCGTATGGATCGACGGGGCGCTGTATGTCGTGAGCGGGCCGGGGGAGCAGGCCGCGCCGGGCCTGGCCGAGGCCGCGAGGGCCTGCGTGACCGCGCGCGGTGATCACGGCGGCCGGGTCGTGACGTGGCCGGCGACCGTGTCGCGGCTCACGTTCGGCGCCGACGAGTGGGAC
>JAOPWA010000191.1 GCA_025965915.1 Dactylosporangium sp.
CCAGACCGGACTTCCGGGTACGGTCAGCTGGGCAGCACCGCCGGCGCCAACGCATCCAACTGCCACACGGCCTGGTCGGCGTCGGGCCCCAGCGGCTGGATCAGCACCTGGTCGGCCCCGGCGTCCATATGCTGCCGGACCCTGGCCTCGATGGCGTCCACATCCCCCCACGCCACGATCGCGTCGACCAGCCGGTCGCTGCCACCGCCGACGAGGTCCTCGTCGGTGAAGCCGAGCTGCCTGAGATTGTTCACGTAGTTGGGCAGGCCGAGGTAGAACGTCGTGTGCTCACGGGCGACGGCGCGAGCGTGGTCCGCGTCGGTGCTGACGTACACCGCCTGTTCGGGGATGAGCAGGCGGTCGGGGCCGAGGATCTCGCGGGCCTGCCGGGTGTGCTCGGGCGGCACGAAGTAGGTATGCGCGCCGTCGGCCCGGTCGCGGGCCAACTCCAGCATCCGCTGGCGGAGCGCGGCCAGCACCCGTGGGGGCATGACGCGGTTGGGCGTGGCGGTGGTGACGGCCTGGTCCATGCCGTCGAGGTACTGGCGCATGCGCTCCAACGGCCGGTCGTACACCTGGCCGGTCCGGGCGATGGCGGGCGCGTGGCTGACGCCGATGCCGAGCACGCTCCGCCCCGGCCACGCCGCCTCCAGCGACTCCGCGGCGACCTGCATCGCCGCCGGGTGGCGTCCCCAGATGTTGGCGATGCCTGCCCCGGTCATGATGCGGTCCGTTGCGCACAGCCACACGGCCTGGTCGACGAAGACGTCGTTGACCCCGACGCCCTCACCCTCCCACAGCGACCCGTAGCCCATCTCTTCGATGCGTTGTACGGCGGCGCGCTGGGCGTCGGCGGCCTCCCGGCGCAGCACCGCCAGCCATACTCCCACCGTCCCGAGCCGCTCCCGGGTCGCGGCCACGATGTCGGATCCGGCCATCACGCACCTCCGAGGGCAGACGAGGACCACCGCCAAACCGAGGACCACCGTCAAACATAAACCCGGCCGCCGTACGGAGCCGGCAAACGACCCTCCGCCAACCGTGACATACCATCCACGCAGCATGAACACGGAAACTGAACCGGAACCCGAACCCGACCGGCCGGCGATCATCCGGGACGCGCTGGGCATCGGAATTGCCACCGGGGCGTACGCCCTCTCATTCGGCGCCATCTCCGTCGCCTCCGGGCTCTCGATCCTGCAGACATGCGCGCTGTCGCTGCTGCTGTTCAGCGGCGGCTCGCAGTTCGCCCTGGTGGGCGTGCTCGGCGCGGGCGGTTCACCGATCGCGGCAGCCGGCACCGCCGTGCTGCTCGGGTCGCGCAACGCGCTCTACGGACTGCGGCTGGCGCCGCTGCTGCGGGTACGCGGTCTGCGCCGGGCCGGCGCCGCCCAGTTGGTGATCGACGAGAGTACGGCGATGGCGGTCGGTCGTGATTCCGGTCGCGCCGCGCGGCTCGGCTTCTGGGCGACCGGCCTGTCGGTGTTCGTACTGTGGAATCTTGGCACCCTGCTCGGCGGGCTCGGTGCGCAGTCGCTGAGCGACCCGCGGGTGCTCGGCCTGGACGCCGCCGCGCCCGCGGCGTTCCTGGCGCTGCTCGCCCCCCGCATGCGCGCCCGCCAGCCGTGGGTGATCGCGCTGACCGCCGCCCTGGTCGCGCTGGCCGCGGTGCCGTTCGTGCCCGCCGGCGTACCCGTGCTGCTGGCCGCTGCCGCGGCGACGGTGCTGGTCCTGCGCGCCCGCAGCGACTCCCCCAGCGGGACCTCCCCCAGCGGCTCGCCCAACGACTCTCCTAGCGGCTCCCCGGCGGAGGCGAAGTGATCTGGGCGGCGGTTCTCGCCGGCTCGATCGGCTGCTACCTGCTCAAACTCGCCGGCCTGTCGGTGCCGCCGAAGGTGCTGGAGAGCAAGACGGTCCAGCGGATCGCCACGGCACTGCCGGTCGCGCTGCTGAGCGCGCTGATCGTGATCCAGACGTTCACCGCCGGACACCGGCTGACCCTCGACGCCCGGGCCGGCGGGCTGGCCGCGGCACTGATCGCGGTCCTGCTCCGGGCGCCCTTCCTGGTGGTCGTCGGCGTCGCGGCGGCCACGGCCGCGCTGATCCGCGTGGCGTTCTAGCCGGACGCCGACTCCACCGGCGGATCGCTACAGCGCCACGACGTCGGCCACGACGCAGGCGATGTTGTCGGGGGCGCCGCTCCGGTAGGCCAGGTCGATCAGCTGCTGCACCACCTGTTCGGGATCGGTGATCGTCGTCATCGCGGTACGGAGCGGTTCGGCGTCCACGACGGTGGACAAGCCGTCGGAACACAGCAGGTAGCGGTCGCCGACCTCGGCGGTGTGCAGCGACAGGTCGGGTTGCGGGCGGCCCTTGCCGTCGAGTGCCCGGATCAGCATCGCCCGCTGCGGATGCGAGGCGGCTTCGTCGGCGGTGAGGCGGCCCTCGTCGACCAGCGACTGGACGTACGTGTGGTCGTGGGTGATCTGGAACAGTTCACCGCCGCGCAGCAGGTAGGCCCGTGTGTCTCCGATGTGTACCAGGGCCAGTTGGGAGCCCGACCACACCATCGCGGTGAGGGTCGTGCCCACGATCTCGGCGGACGGTTCGGACTCGGCGATGCCCCGTACCGCCTGGTCGGCGTGGTGGACGGCCTCTTGGAGGGCGTTGAGGAGATCTCCGGCCGGGATGTCTGCCTCGAGGGGTTTCAGCGCGTCGATCGCGGCCGCGCTGGCCCCGATCGCCACCCGGCCCCCGTACCCGTCGGCCACGGCCAGCAGCCGGGCTCCGGCGTACGCCGAGTCCTCGTTGCTCGTACGCAGCTTGCCGGTGTCGGACCGGGCGGCATAGCGGATACCGAGTGTGGTGTGAGCGTCAGACATGGCTGTGCCCTTTCCTGACAGGTAGTCGACGAGGAAGGTGGCCAGCTGCTGACGGGTGGCGGTGTCGGCCACGACCTGGGCCCAGTACCCGGCGACCTCGTCGGCGGCAGCGGCCGGTTCGAGGTCGCAGACGGTGCGGATCCGGGCCAGCGGCATGCCGAGCCGGCGCAGCCACGCGACCAGCCGGGCCCGCTCGAGCTGCGCGGGGTCGTAGAACCGGTACCCGGACTCCGGGTCGACGTGGGCGGGCCGCAGCAGGCCGAGCTCGTCGTACAGGCGCAGCGCCTTCGGCGACAGCCGGGATGCCTTCGCGAAGGCCCCGATCGTCAGCAACCCCATGGTCACCCTCCTCGTACCGGGCAGGTCGCCCGGCCAGGTCGATGCTGCGGCTTCCCCAAGGGGCAAGGTCAACGGGTCGCGTCAGGCCCTGCTGTGCTCGAGGTCGTACGCATCGCGGGCGGCAGCGATCGCGCCCCGGTGGCGTTCGGCCCACGCGGTGAGCGTGACCAGGGATTCGTACAGCTCCAGCGCCATCTCGGTCGCCCGGTACTCCACCTTGGGCGGCACGGTCGGGTAGACGGTACGGGTCAGCAGGCCGTCGCGTTCCAGGTTGCGCAGGGTCAGCGTGAGCATGCGGCGACTGATGCCGTCGATCGTGCGTTCGAGTTCGGTGAAGCGCACCGGTTCGCGGGCGGCGGCCACGATGATCCCGATACTCCACTTGCCGCCGACCCGGTCGAGAACCTCCCGGACGGTGCACGCCCTGGCGTCACCCATGCGCGCCTCGGCGCCGTCGACCTGCACTGATACATCCGTGTGCCCCTGGGACATGAAAGTGCCTCCTTCCGCCGACCCCAATGGTCACACATGATGGCGGCTGTAACAAAGAGTGCACTAAAGGAGGCACAACAGATGAGCCAACGCTGGCTGGCACTCGGCGCCCTCTGCGCCGGAATGCTGATGATCATCCTCGACCAGACCATCGTGACCGTGGCGCTCCCGACGATCCAGCGCGACCTCGGCTTTTCCCAAGCGGGCCTGGCCTGGGTCGTCAACGCCTACCTGATCCCCTTCGGTGGCCTGCTCCTGCTGGCCGGACGCCTCGGCGACCTGGTCGGCCGGACCCGCGTCTTCCTGGGCGGTCTGGCCGTCTTCACCGTCGCGTCGCTGCTGTGCGGCGCGTCAACCGGTCCGCAGATGCTCATCGCCGCGCGCTTCGTGCAGGGCGTCGGGGGCGCGCTGGCCTCCGCGGTGGCCCTGGGAATGGTGGTGACGCTGTTCCCTGAGCCGGGCGAACGGGCGAAGGCGATCGGTGTGTTCAGCTTCGTCGGCGCGGCCGGCGCCTCGATCGGCGTCGTGGCCGGAGGCGTGTTGACCCAGGCCATCAACTGGCACTGGATCTTCTTCGTCAACGTTCCCCTCGGAATCGCGGCGGCGGCCCTCGCCCTGCGGGTACTCGGATCCGATCGCGGCATCGGGCTGCGCGCGGGCGCCGACCTCGTCGGAGCGGTCCTGGTCACCGCCGGGCTGATGCTCGGCGTGTACACGATCGTCGAGGCGGCCCACTACGGCTGGAGTTCGGCGCACACGCTCGGCTTCGGCGCCCTCGCGGTGGCCCTGCTCGCCGCGTTCGTCGGCCGCCAGGCCCGCGCTGCCACCCCACTGCTGCCGCTACGCGTGTTCGGCTCGCGCGACGTCTCGGGGGCCAACCTCGTCCAGGCGCTGATGGTGGCCGCCATGCTGGCGTTCCAGTTCCTCGCCGCCCTGTACCTGCAACGCGTCCTGGGCTACCAGCCGGCTCGGGTCGGTGCGGCGCTCCTGCCCATCCCGCTGGTCATCGCGGCGACCTCACTCGGCGTGTCCGCCCGGCTGACCACCCGCTTCGGCGCCCGGACCGTACTGCTGGCGGGTCTCGCGCTGCTCGTGGTGGGCCTGGCGCTGCTGGCCCGGGTACCCGTGGCCGGCGGCTACGCCGTGCACATCCTGCCGCTGATGGTGGTGCTGGGCGTCGGCGCGGGCCTGTCGCTGCCAGCGGTGACGACCCTGGCCATGTCAGGTGCCACGGCCGAGGACTCCGGTCTCGCCTCCGGTCTGGTCAACACGACACAGCAGGTCGGTGGCGCGCTGGGCATCGCGGTGCTGGCCACCCTCGCGACCTCCCGTACCGACCAGTTGCTCGCTGCCGGGAGCGGCGGCCCGGCGGCGCTGACCGGCGGGTACCACCTCGCGTTCGGCGTCGCCGCCGGCCTCGTCTCCGTGGCCGCGATCCTCGCGGCCACCCTGCTGCGCCCCGCCAACCCCCGACCGGACACCGAGAGCGAGCCGGCGGACATCGAGAGCGACCCGGCGGACATCGACGTCCGGCCGGCACCCTCACGGGCGTGAGGACGGCGGCGCGTTTGGCCGCGCGCCGAACTGGAATCTCTTATCGCAGCCAACCGCCGTCGGAAGGGCGCGAAGACGATGAAGATGCAAGACAGCATCGCTCCGGACTACCGGTACCTGCGGCCCTTGAAGAAGCCGGAGTCCGCGACCTTCCCGGTGTACAAGAAGCTGGAGGCCGCCCTGGGCCAGGCGACGGACCACCCTGACAACGTCGTCGCACACACCCTCGCCACCTGCGCCGGGTACGCCTACTCGGACGCTGCGACGCTGGCCATGATCATGGCGAGGTTGGGATTGGAGAGCAACCACTGCCGCGAGATCAGCGAGGTCGTCGACGCGATGTTCATCTCCTCGCACGCGTTCCTGGTGCAGAGCAGGGACGGCCGGGTCGTGATCCTGTGCTACCGGGGCACGCAGCCGCTCAACTTCATCAACTGGCTCACCGACGCCGACATCAACCCCGAAACCGTGGCGATCCCGTTCGCCGATCCCCCGGTCTCGTTCCAGGTACACGGCGGGTTCTACCGCAACGTCCGCGCCACCAGACACGAGGTGATCCACGCCCTCGAACGCGCCCTCGACGGGAGATCCGTGCGCGCCAAGGGCAAGGACATGCCACACCCGCTCGAGGCGCTCTACATCACCGGCCACAGCCTGGGCGCGGCCATGGCGGCGATGATGGCGGTCATGCTGCGCACCGAGAAGGCGTACGAGCCGATCGCGCGCAAGCTGCGTGCGGTGTACACCTTCGGACAGCCGATGATCGGCGAACCGGCCCTGGCCAGGGCGTGCGACGGCGACGAGTTCCTGCACGGCAACCTCGTCCGCTACGTCTACGGCAGCGACGTCGTGCCCCAACTGCCGCCGACCGTGTCCGGGCCCTTCGCCCACTTCGGCCAGGAGCGCCACTGCGGCCCCGGGGCCACGACGGACGCGGTCGACCGCCCGACCGAACAACTCGGAAACCTCACCGGTCTGGTCGCCGCGCCGATGGCGTTCCTGACCCACCAGCTGCGGCTGTTCCGCAACCTGCCGTTCCAGCAGTCGCTGTACGACCACGGGCCGCAGCACTACATCACCGCGCTCACCCCGGCCGGTGTCAACAGCGAGTTCGGCGACCCCGGCTGAGCTGACCGGGGCCGGCAGTTGGCTCTCTGGTACCGAAGGATTCAGGCGGACGTCGGCTGCTCGCCCACCGCGAACTGCACGCCTCCCTGGGCGTCAACGGCGGCGTCCAGCGCCTTGTCGTCGAGCATCTGGGCCGCTTCCTGGTCGAGGAACAGCCGGGCGCCACCCGCGTCGACCACCTGGTCGCCCTCCTGCGGCTCCGGCGCCAGGCTCAGCCTCAGCGCGCCGGCCGACTCGTCGGTCGCGATGCGCAGGCCGGCACCCGCGGGCACCTCTTCCTGACCGGTGAGATCGCGGATTACCGCTGCCGCATTGTCCGTCACAGCAAGCATCGTGTACTCCTCGAAAGTCTCTCGGATTCGGGCGCGCCCACGCAGCGGGCCGTGCCTGGTCGACTATGCGGTTCCAACGGTTCCCTCCCGTACCGAATACGTCAAATCGGCCCGAGCCAGGCCTGCGGGTCGGGTGTATCGCCGGGCAGCCAGGCCGACGGCCCGATGTATCGCCGTGCGATCGCCGATGCATCGGCCACCGGCACCGAACCGTCGCGCCACCCTTCCGGGTGCCCTACCGCCATGTGGGTTCCCCTGGACAGAGATAGGCGCCCATCGCTTCAATTACCGTCGGTGGGCGATCGAGCGCTCACCGTTTCGAAGTGGGCGTGGAGGTACGGCATGGGTGGGTCCGACGGGCGCACACGACAGTCGGCGACCGCCGACCTCGACAGCCCGGACCACCCGCTGCTGTCACTCGTACCGGCACCTGACCGCGCGCTGGTACGGGTGAAGACGGACGCCCTGGGCGCCGACCCGACGTCCGACTTCCACAGTGGACATCTGTACCAGCGGCGCGCCGTCGCGCTGACCGTGTCCGCCATGGCGCCGTGGCTGCCGACCGACCGGCTCGCCCTGCTGCTGCGCTACTGCCTGTGGACCGTACGCCTCGACGCCCGGCTCGACGACCCCGACGCGAGCTTGGACGACGTCCGGCGAAGCGCCGCGTCCGTACTGGCCGCGCTGGACGGAACCGGCCACCAGGAACCGGAGCTGGTCGCGATCCTCGCCGGCCTGCACGGTCATGATCTGAGCGGCGGCTCGCGCGCTGATGACCTGGACGGCGGCCTGCTGGCCGGTTTCACCGACGCCCTGCGGGATGCGGTGGCGGCCGGCGTCGAGCACGCCGAGTTGAGTCAGCGGGTCGCCGACGGGCAGACCCGCCCCTCGGCCGAGCGGTACCTCGACCTCGCCAGCCGCGACGTCAACTACCGCAGCGTGGCCCTGGCGCTGCTCCTGCTGGTCGGCTCGAACCAGGCCGACCAGATCGCCGCTGCCGGCCAACCCGCCACCGCCGGCCAACCCGCCGCCGGCGGGCACCTCGACGCCGGCGGGCACCTCGACGAGGCCATCGGGCACGCGTGCCGCGCGGTCCGGCTGGCCAATGACCTCCGGACGGCCGAAAAGGACCGCGCCGACAGGAAGCTGAACATCCTCGCGCTCCGCACCCGAGGGGGTTCG
>JAOPWA010000529.1 GCA_025965915.1 Dactylosporangium sp.
CGAACTTGACCTCACGTCCGCCGATCTTCTTGCCCAGGAACTCCGGAGTGCGGCCGACCATCAGCCCGGCCACGAACACCGTGATCACGGCGAGGATGAGCATGCCGTACAGACCGGAGCCGGTGCCGCCCGGCGCGACCTCGCCGAGCATCATGTTGCCCATCGTGACCGCTCCGCCGAGCGGGGTGTAGGAGTCGTGGAACGAGTTCACCGCCCCGGTCGACGTCAGCGTGGTGGCCGAGGCGAACGTTGCCGACTGGGCCACCCCGAACCGCGTCTCGGTGCCCTCGGTCGCCGCGCCGACGGCCTGCGGCACGGTGCCGCCATGGTGCAGTTGAAGAATATTGATCACGGCGATGCTGCCGATCGCCATGATGGCCATGGCGGCGACGATCGCGTACCCGTGCTTGTTGCTGCCCACCATGCGGCCGAACGTGCGGGGCAGGCTGAACGAGATCACCAGCAGCAGGAAGATCTCCACCCAGTTGGTCCAGGTGGTCGGATTCTCGAACGGGTGGGCGCTGTTGGCGTTGTAGAAGCCGCCGCCGTTCGTACCGAGCTCCTTGATGATCTCCTGGCTGGCCACCGGCCCACCGGTCAGGTGCTGGGTGGCGCCGGCCAGGGTGTGCACGTCGGCACCGGCCGAGAAGTTCTGCACCATGCCGGCACTGATGAACACGAGCGCGCCGATCACCGAGACCGGCAACAGGATCCGCAGCACGATGCGCACCAGGTCGACCCAGAAGTTGCCCAGCTGATCGGTGCGGTTTCGCGCGAAGCCGCGTACCAGGGCCACCGCGACGGCGATTCCCACCGCCGCGGACACGAAGTTCTGCACCGCCAGGCCGGCCATCTGTACCAGGTGGCCCATTGTGGACTCACCCGAGTACGACTGCCAGTTGGTGTTGGTGACAAAGCTGACCGCGGTGTTCCACGCCTGGTCACTCTTGACTGGAGGGAAGCCCAGTGACAGCCACAGATGGTTCTGCAAACGCTGGAACGCGTACAGGAACAGGATGGACACCGCGGAGAAGGCCAGCACGCTGCGGGCGTAGATGCCCCAGGACTGTTCACCGTCGGGGTTGACCCCGACCACCCGGTAGATGCCGCGCTCCACCCGCCAGTGCTTGGCGGTGGCGAGCACCCGGTACATGTAGTCGCCTACAGGGCGGTAGGCCGCTGCCAGGGCAAGCATCAGCGAGGCGACGAAAATGACGCCTGCGGTGGTCGCACTCATCAGAAGCGCTCCGGAAGCAGCAGGGCCACCACGAGAAACACGGTCAACGCGACCGCCAAGATCAAGCCTGTCAGGTTTTCCGCATTCACAACCGTTCCACCGCCCGCACCGTGAGCGCCAAGACAGCGAACAACGCCACCGTCAACAGCACGAACACCACATCAGGCACCGTGCCACTCCTTCTTTTTCGTAGTCATCGGTGTCTTCGCCGTGGCCTGGCCTTCGTTGGCCCACGCCTCGAGTGGTGCGAACCGGCGACGCCGCAGAACCAACCGGTGCAGCGCGCCGATCCCGAGCCCGACCACCGCGGCCGCGCCAAGCACCAGGAAACGCCACACATCCGGGGCGCCCCGCCAGGTCAGCTTCCCCAACTCGTTTACCAGGAAGCCATCGAGCACCAGGTAGGCCAGCACCGTCACCACCGCGGCCGCCGTCACGTCGACGGCAACCGCCGTGAAGCCAGCGAGGGCCAGAGCCACCAGCGCCAGTCGCACCCCGGAAGCCGATGCCGGAACCACCGCGGAGGCGAAGGCCGCGACCACCACAACCGCTGAACCGAGGGCAACGTTGATCCCGACCAGGGTGTCTCGCGCACGCGCCGGCCGTCGGCTCACGCGCACCCGCTTAGAAGTGATCATCAGCGCTGCTCCTGAAAGACACCACAGCGGCCGCGGACCGGCCGCCTCAGGAAGTCAAGCCCCCGATCAGGGGCGCAGCCAGCGCTCTTCACGCGATCTATACGCGCAAGGCCCCGATTTTCACGCGATTTTCACAGCCGGCGTCGACCACCGCCTTGCCTGCCCAGGACGCCTGAACGCACGTGACGGGCCACACAGAGCGGGCGGCGTGAAAAGCGTGTGAACGAGCATTGCCGCCCGGCAACGGCGGTCGCAGCATCGAGGACGTGGGTTCCCCTTCACCCGGGCCCGGCGTGATGGCGGCGCCCAGGAGACAACCACCCACCTGATCCTCAAGCCGGCGGACCCGACACCTGCGGCCGCCGCTGAACACCACGTCGGCCGCATCGTCATCGACTCGGTCGGCGAGATCGCGTTGCTGGCCGCCACGGTCCGCCGCCGCCAAAAGGTACTTCTGCGTGATGTGCCGCTGCCCGCCTGCGTGCGCCCCGGTGACCTGCTGGCGGTGCCGTGTACCGGCGCCTACCACCATTCGCTGGCCTCCAACTACAACCTGGTCGGCCGGCCACCGATCATCGCGGTACGCGATGGTTCCGCACGAGCGCTCGTTCGACGGGAGACCATCGAGGACATCCTCGCCCGCGACATCGGCCGCTGAGGACCGCCGTGCACAGCATCTGCACCCCGCCGCTGCTCCGCGACCGCGACATCACGGCGGTCACCGGGACGGCGGGGACGGCGACCGAGTGGGCTCGGCCTGCGGTCCGAAGGCGGTCAGGAACCGGTCGCGGAAGGCGTCCATCCGCCAGACCGGGGCCTGCGGATCGGGCTTCAGGCCATCCTGCCAGCCCCACCCGGAGATCCGGTCCAGAACGGCCGGGTCGCGGGCGACGATCGTGATCGGTACGTCCCGACTGGCGCCCGTACCGGTGACGACTGCGGGCTGGTGGTCGCCCAGGAAGACGAGTACGAGGTTGTCGTTGCCGTAGGTCTTCACGTAGGAGATGAGGCTGTTCAGCGAGTACGCGATGGAACGTGCGTACGCCGCGCGTACCCGGGTGGGGTCGCGCAACACGGAGTCCGGCTGGTCGCCCGCCGTGGCCATGGGGCCGAAGACGGATCCGTTGCCGACGTCGTTCCAGCCGATGGGCTGGGGTACGGGCGCCCAGGGCGCGTGGCTCGAGGTGAGCTCGATCTCCGCCATCAGCGGGGCGTGATTCGGCTTGCCGTACTCCAGTCGTTCGAAGGCCGACAGGGTGTACTGGTCGGGCATGGTGCCCAGGGTGAAGGCCGGACCGTGGTACTCGAGGTTCTGGGCGGCGTAGACCTGGTCGAAGTGGTAGAAGGCGCCCTCCGGCCAGGCTCCGGAAGTCCCCGGCATCACGGCGACCGTCCGCCAGTTCGCGCGCCGGAAGGCACTGGTGAGCGTCAGGCGGTCGCTCGAGACGAGATCACGGTACCGCTGCTGGTTGTTGATCCACAGTCCGGACTGCAGCGTGGAGTGGGCCAGCCAGCTGCCGCCGCCGTACGTCGATGAGGTGAGGAACGCACTCCGGGAGGCGAACCCGGCCGCACTCAGTTGACGAGTCCCGGCGTCGAGCACCGGATCGACGATCGGCGCGAGCGCCGGATCCTCGACCGCGGAACGGCCGTAGCTCTCGACGAAGGAGAAGATGACGTCTTTGCCGCGCAGTGCGGTCAGCAACTGGTCGCCTGGGGCGTCATGGAAGGCGTCCACGGCGGCCTCCGCGGCGAACGCCTGCTGATCACGCAGACCGGCGCGTACTCCGAGCGCACGGTCGTAGGCGAGGGCGCTCGCGCCCCGGGAGGCGACCGGCACGCCCGGGACGACCTCCACGCCGAGAACGGCGCAGGCGACCCAGGCGACCCCGAGCACCGCGACGGTACGGGCTGCGGTCGTCCTGCGCCGGACCACGACGAGGGTCAGGTGCAGCACCGACAGCGACATTCCGACCAGCACGGCGACGGCGAAGGCCCCGGCGGCGACCGCAGCGGCGACCGCGGCGAACCAGC
>JAOPWA010000584.1 GCA_025965915.1 Dactylosporangium sp.
CGTAGAGAGTCGGCAGCAGATAGAACAGCCCGACCAGTGCGAGCACCACGAGCGTCGTACGGCGGGCGGCGACACCGTCGCGGTTGGTGTAGAAGCGCACGAGTACGTGCGGGAGCCCCATCGTGCCCAGAAACGTCGCCAGGATCAGCGAGTAGGTGGCGAACAGCCCGTGACTGCCTGAGCCACCGGGCAGCAGCCAGGCCGGCCCCGACGAGCTGGCGACCCCGCTGACCTTCGGTACGGCGGCGCCTTCGGGGAAGCGCAGCGTGCTACCGGCACCGACACTGTGCTCACCGGGGGCGACGTCAACCGTCCCGTTGACGCGCGGCCCGTCGAACTGACCGCGTACACCGAGGGTTGTCTGCCCTCCGAAGGTGAGCACCGCCGCGTGCTTGAGCTCGACGGTGGTCGGGCGGGCGAAGGTGGCCGCGTCGGGTGCGAGCGCCGGGCGCCCGTCGTGCTGCCACTGCAGAATCAGGAAGAACACGGGTACGGCCAGCGCCGTCAGCTTCAGCCAGTACTGGAACGCCTGCACGAACGTGATCGCGCGCATCCCACCGAGGGCAACGTTGGTGGTGACGACGCCGCCGACCAGGATCGCGCCGAGGGCGTACGGGCCGCCGGTGACGGTCTGCAGCGTCAGGCCCGCCCCCTGCAGCTGCGGCACCAGGTAGAACCAGCCGATGAACAGCACGAACACCGTCGCCAACTTGCGCAGCGGCCGGGAGCCGAGCCGCACCTCGCAGAAGTCGGGCAGGGTGAAGGCCCCCGACCGGCGCAGCGGCGCCGCCACGAACAGCAGGAGAGCGAGGTACCCGGCGGCGAAGCCCACCGGGTACCACAGCACGTCGACGCCGTACTTGAGCACCAGCCCGGCGACGCCGAGGAAGCTCGCCGCGGACAGGTACTCCCCGCCGATCGCCGCCGCGTTCCAGGTCGGGCTGACCATCCGGGAGGCGACCAGGAAGTCGGACGTCGTACGCGCCAGCCTCAGCCCGTAGGCCCCGATGCCGACGGTCACCAGGGTGACGGCGATGACCGCGGGCAGGGCGTACGGGTTCACTTGTCGGGCCGTTCGACCAGCGCCGTGAAGTCGCGTTCGGTGCGCTCGGCGAGGTGCACGTACGCCCATCCGACCGCCCCCAGGAACGGGTAGGCGACGAGCCCGAGCAGCACCCAGGGCAGCGCGATGCCGAACGGGCGGGCCCGGGCCACCGACGGTGCGACGGCGAACAGCAGCGGCAGCCCGCCCAGCCCGACCGCCACGACGGCGGCGAGCCGCAGTGCGAGCGCGAGCTGAGTGCGGACGAGGCCGCGTACCAGTGCCTCGCCGATCTGGCTCTGCTCCTCCAGCTCCACCCGGGTGTGCCCGGCCGTCTTCGAGCGGGCCACGTCGGCCAGCACGACGCGGACCCGTGTCGGGGTATCGGCGGGGCTTCGCTGCGCCGGTGCAGTCGCCATGACGGGCAGTCTGCTCGAATCCCCCGACCTTTTCCATGATCACGAAAACTTCTCCGTGGCAGGACGTGGAGAAGCTTCCGTGATCATGGCGATTCGCAGCGCCCCTGAGCCGGGATCGCGCGGGCCCGGCTCCGCCCGAGGTTGTAGCTGGACCAGGAGTCCTGCCCGTCGCTGAGACCCCTGCCGATCAGCTCCAGCGCGCACGACCGTTTCTGCACCGGGAGCCGGGCCAGCTCGGGTGCCGCGTCCGGGGACAGGCCGGAGAGGTAGAACAGGTCCACCCGCCCGGTGCGGTTGAACCGGTCGACGTTCTGGCCGGCGATGAACCGGTCGGGGTCGAGCGCGGCGAGAGCCAGCAGCCCGACCACCGCGCTCGCCAGTACGGCCTGCGGCAACCAGGCCGTCCGCAGCCGCACCCCGGCAAGCAGTACCAGCACGAACAGCAGACCGAGCCACAGTTCGGCCGCGCTGACAACCAGTCGCAGCCGGGTGTATCCGTACGCCTCCTCGTAGAGGCCCATCCGCTTCATCGCCGACGCCACGATGACCAGGGTGAGGATCGCGAGCGCACCAACCAGTGCACGAATGGCGGTCCGGTCCACCCTGCCCGTGCGCGGCGCCGCCCGCGCCACCACACCGATGACCACGAGGGTCAGCGCGGTGACGACGAGCAGTTGCCAGAACCCACCGCGGGCGTACTGCGCGAAGTCGGGGCCGCCAGGGCGGAGTACGTGATCCCGGCCGCCGAACAGCACGGCCACCTGTACCAGTACGAACAGCGCGAACAGCGCGTCGAGCAGGACGACCGGCAGCGCCCACTCGACCAGGCGCAGCGGCCTTCTCGGCTCGGCCGGCTCGGCGAGGCGCGGTGGCGCCGCGACGAGGTATGCGGCACCAAGCCCAGCTACAGCGACGACGACGAATAGGAAGATCCACCGTGGCACCCCGCTGGCGTCGACCTGGGGGACGACCCGGGCAAGCAGTCGGGCGAACGCGTCATCGGCGCTGGCGAACAGTGCCCCGAATACGAGAAGCAAGAGTACGCTCACGCCGATCGAGGCGGACAGGCGGACGACCGCCTGTGGCCGGCCGCGCGGCGCAAGCTCGCGTACGCCACGACCGGCCCACGGCAGCGCCCGTACCACCGTCACCGGCCCGGCCAGTACTCCGACGAGCATGGCCCGCACCGACGGACCGTCGATGAGGGCCTGGGCCGCGCACAGCCCGGCCAGCGGTACGCACAGCACGTAGAGCCAGCCGGCCGCGCGCACCGTACCGACGGCGAGCAGCGCGATCCCGGCCGCCGCCCAGAGGCACCGGCGGACGTCGGGCCGGACGCGGAGCTCGACGCTCGAGGCCGCCACTACCGCGATGAGGGCGACGCCGGTCAGTAGCCAACCCAGTCCGGGCCGGTCCAGCGTGACGGTTCCAGCCGCGAGTACTGCCGCCCCGAACACCGTCCCCAGAACACGACGCCCGGGTGGGCGCAGCCGTGCCTTCGGCAATGGGGGTGCGGCTGGCTCTTGAGAACTGTCTTCCATCCTGTGTCACTCCTGTTCCGGGCAGCATGAATCCGGGCAGCACGAAGTAGCGCCGATCGCCGATGGCGAACTGCGAGTGATCGGTGTGGCGGTGGTGGGTGGTGCTTCCTAGGTTGATCCCGCCCCGGGCAGGCTGACCCTGATGCGACAGCCGGGAGAGTCGGCTGCGTCCACGATGGAGATCGTGCCGTGGTGCAGCTCCACGACCCACCGGGCGATCGCGAGGCCCAGGCCTGTGCCGCCACCGGTGGGCCGGTCGCCGCGGGTGAACCGCTCGAAGACCCGGTGGCGCTGCTCGTCGGGGATCCCCGGGCCCTCGTCGGCGACTTCGATGATCAACCAGCCGGCGTCCGAGAAGCCGTGGACCGTGACCGTGCCGTCCGCCGGTCCGTGCCGGACGGCGTTGTCCAGCAGGTTGACCACCACCTGGTGCAGCCGCTCGCGGTCGGCGTGGACGGTGGCGTCGGCAGGCACGACTTCGGTACGGAAGACAACGTTCCGGTCCCCGGCGGCCGCCGCTACCTCGGCCTCCGCGACGACGTCGGCGAACAGGTCGGCGACGGCGAACTCGTCGAGGTCCAGGGCGAGGACGCCGGCGTCGATGCGGGACAGGTCGAGCAGTTCGGTGACCAGCCGGCCCAGCCGCTCGGTCTGGGTCAGCGCCGTCCGCAGCGTCGCCGGGTCGGCGGGCGCCACGCCGTCGACGACGTTCTCCAGTACGGCCCGCAGGGCCGAGATGGGGGTACGCAGTTCGTGCGACACGTTCGCGATCAGCTCGCGCCGTTGCTGGTCGGCCGAGGCGAGATCGGCGGCCATCTGGTTGAACGCGGCGGCGAGCTGTCCGACCTCGTCGCGCGAGGTCGCCCGTACCCGTCGGGTGTAATCGCCGCGAGCCATGGCGCCTGCGGCGGCGGTCATCTCCCGCAGCGGCGCGGTCATGCCGTGGGCCAGCACCTGGGACGTGACGAGGGCGACGACGATCGCGGTCGCTGCCGTCTTCGGAGGGAAGAACCCCATGCCGTACGAGAAGACGGCGATCCCGGCGGCGCCGGCCCCGACGAGCGTGACGCCCAGCTTGACCTTTATCGAGCGCAACGGGTCGAGCGGGCGGGGAAGGAGGTCCATCACGCCGGCACCTCCAGCGCGTACCCCACGCCGTGCACCGTCCGGATCAGATCCGCGCCGAGCTTGCGCCGCAGCGCCTTGACGTGGCTGTCGACGGTACGGGTGCCCAGCGCGTCGGCCCAGCCCCACACCTCGGCGAGCAGGCGTTCGCGCGGTAGGACCGTGCGGGGCCGGATGGCCAGGTGGACCAGCAGGTCGAACTCGGTTGGCGTGAGATGCGCCTCGACGCCGCCGCGTCGTACCCGGCGCTCGGCACGATTGATCTCCAGGTCGCCGATGGCGATGTCAGCGGCGCCCTCGTGGCCTTCGGTGGTACGCGCCAGCTTGTCCATCCGGCGAAGCAGCGCGTGTACCCGTGCCACCAGCTCCCGCATCGAGAACGGCTTGGTGAGGTAGTCGTCGGCCCCGACTGCCAGCCCGACCAGGAGATCGGTCTCGTCGTCGCGAGCGGTCAGCATCAGCACCGGCACGGTTCGCGCGGCCTGGATCCGGCGGCACACCTCCAGGCCGTCGAAGCCGGGCAGCATCACGTCGAGTACCACCAGATCGGGGTGGATCGCCTGTGCCTTGGCGACGGCGGTCGGGCCGTCATGGGCGAGGTCGACGGTGAAGCCCTCAGCGCGAAGCCGAGCGGCGACCGACTCGGCGATCGTCCGCTCGTCCTCCACGACCAGCACGCGGCGTTGGCTCATACCGGCGCACTCTATTGACCGGACGTGGAGAGGGTCGGCGGCTGGTGTGAATATTCGGTGGAGACGATCAGGGCTAACTCGGGGTGTGTCCCCCGATGCCACTCGAGTCAGATCACCCGTAACTTTCGGGCATGCACAGAATGATCGTGGGTGGAGCGGGCGTACTGGCCGTCGCAATGCTGGGTGGCTGCGGCCTCATAGCCAACAAGCAGTTCCGGGACGAGCGGACGGTGGAGGGCGCCATCGCAGCGATCACCATCGACGGGGGCGCCGGATCGGTGACCATATCCGGCTCGGCGAATGCTTCGATTCACGTGAAACGTCACGTTCGCTACCGAAAGAAGCAGGCGGGGGCAACAGACTCGGTACGGGGAGACACGCTGATCAAGCTGCACACCGGCAGCGGCGACATCACGGTGAACCCCCACTGACGGCGTCTGTCAAGACCTGATCGAGCCTGTGGACA
>JAOPWA010000596.1 GCA_025965915.1 Dactylosporangium sp.
CGACGCGACGCCGGGTCGCGCACCCGCGACCCCGTCGCCGAGCGGGCCGCCTTCGACTCGTACAGCACCGGCTGGGCCCGGGCCGGGCGGCACTCAGCTGCTGGCCGGCCCGACCCCGCCGGCGATACCGACCTCATGAAGGAGGGCTCAAAATGACGACACCCGCCCCGGGCATCAGTACGGAGGCACACAATTTCAATTGGTTGGTGAACCGCTTCGCGCAGGAAACCGCCGGGGTCGGCGCCGTGATCGCCGTGTCCTCCGACGGCCTGCTGATCGGGATGTCCGCCGACCTCGACCGGGCCAGCGCCGACCGCCTAGCGGCGATCAGCTCCGCGGTGCTCAGCCTGGCTCAGGGCGTCTCGCACAGCTACCCGCTCGGCGAACCGGACAAGGTCGTCATCGAACTGACCCACGGCTACATGCTCGTCTGCACCATCAGCGCCGGGTGCGCGCTGGGCGTACTCGCGTCGGCGCACGCGAGCCTGGGCACGATCGCTTACGAGATGGCAATGTTCGCCAACCGGGCAAGCGAAGTGCTCTCCCCGCGGCTCATCGACGAGCTTCGGTTCACCGTCGGGTACCCGCCGTGAACGATCAGGGCGCCGCCCGGGACGGGGTGCCGGAGCTGATCCGGCCGTACGCGTCAGCCAGGCCCAATCTGGGGGCGCCCGAGGCGACCGATCCGGACGCCGAACTCCTGCGCCCGTACCTGCTCACCGACGGCCGGGTCGAGCCGGCAGACGGCACGCTGGAGATCGAGGCCCAGGTCGTCGCCAGTGAACTGGGCTACGCCTCGTATGCCCAACTCGCCTTCGAGCACCGCGACATCGTCGGGCTGTGCGGCACCACGATGTCGGTGGCCGAGGTGGCCGCGCGGCTCGGATACCACATCGGAGTCGCGAAAGTGCTGATCGCCGACCTCGCGGCACGGGGACACCTCGTGGTCCGCCGCCCGAACGCCCGGTCCGCCCTGGACGTCAACATCATTGAAAGGGTCATCCGTGGACTCGAAGCCATCCGGTAGGCCGGCCGGCGGCTCGGCGCGGCCGCCGACACCGGTGAAGATCGTGATCGCCGGTGGGTTCGGGGTCGGCAAGACGACCGCTGTGTCGGCCATTTCGGAGATCACCCCGCTGACCACGGAAGCGGCGATGACGGCGGTCGCGTCGGAAGTCGACCGTAGCCGCGGCGTGCCGGCCAAGACCACGACCACCGTCGCGTTGGACTTCGGTTGCATCACCCTGGACCAGGACCTGAAGCTGTATCTGTTCGGGACGCCGGGCCAGGACCGGTTCGGCTTCATGTGGGACGACATCGCCAGCGGGGCGCTCGGCGCTCTCGTCATCGTCGACGTCCGTCGCATGGACGACTGCTACCCGGCCGTCGACTACTTCGAGCACGTCGGCCTGCCGTTCGTGGTAGCCGTCAACCTCTTCGACGACGAGCTCACCGTCGAGCTCGTCGACGTTCGTTGGGCGTTGGCTGTCGGCGACGACATCCCGTTGATCACATTCGACGCCCGGGACCGGCTGTCCGTCCGGGACGCCCTGCTGACCGTGTTGTTGCGGGCCCGGCAATGCGCCACCGACCGGCAACGCAACCACATCGACGTCGTGTACAGGTAGGCGCGGCCAGCCCCGGCCCAGCCGGCTCCTGCCCATGCCAGGACCAGCACGACGGGGCGTCTACCGCACGGGCACTGATGCCCGATCGTCCAATGCCCTCGAACAGCATTGACGGTGACACTGGCCACCTGGGTCTGGCACCGTCCACGTACGCGCACGCACCAACTCAAAGGGAGCAGGATGAATAGATCAGCGGGGCAGGCGACATCGCAGCCGGTCGACTCCCGGGAGGCCGTCGATCATCAACTGCTCCCCGTCCCGGATGCGGCCCGGATCTCGACAGCCGCCCATCAGTTCTGGATCTGGGCGGGTGCGAACCTGGCACCGATCAACTGGGTCCTCGGCGCGCTCGGCATCGGCCTGGGACTCAGCCTTGCCGACACGGTCATCGTCCTGGTCGTCGGCAACGTCATCGGCATGGCCCTCTTCGGGTTTTTCGTCCTGATGGGTCAGCGGACCGGCGTCAGCCAGATGGTGCTCTCGCGGGCGGCGTTCGGCCGGCGTGGCGCCTACCTGCCGGCAGCAATCCAGGGCCTGATCGCGACCGGTTGGTGTGCGGTCAACACCTGGATCATCCTCGATCTGGTCATGGCACTCTTCGGCAAGCTCGGCATCTCGGGCGGCACCGGGATGAAAATCCTCATCGCGTTGGTCGTCATGGCGGCGCAGGTGCTGATCGCCGCGTTCGGCTTCCGCGCGATCGCGACCTTCGAACGCTGGACGGTGCCGGTCACCCTCATCGTGGTCCTGGTCATGTCGGTCATCGCTTGGACCCGGACCGGCGTGCACTGGAACTGGGCAGGACATCACCTCACGGGCAGCGCCCGGCTGTCTGCGATGAGTACCGTCATGACCGCGATCGGGGTCGGCTGGGGCGTCACGTGGTTCGCCTACGCTTCCGACTACTCCCGTTTCGTCCCTCGCGGCATGTCGCGGAAGAAGCTGTTCTGGGCCTCGGTGCTCGGCCAGTTCATCCCGGTCGTCTGGCTTGGCGTGCTGGGCGCGACGCTGGCCACGGTGAGCCAGAAAGTCGATCCCGGCGAACTCGTCGTGGGCGCCTTCGGTGCGCTCGCCGTGCCGCTGATCCTGTTCGTCGTCCACGGGCCGATCGCCACGAACATTCTCAACATGTACTCCTGCAGCCTGTGCGCGCAGACCCTCGACTGGCGCGTCGACCGCCGCAAGCTCACGTACGGGGTTGGAGTGCTCGCCACGATCTTCACGATGTTCCTGATCTATCAGCAGGACTTCGCGAACACCCTTGACGCCTGGCTCGCCGGGATGGTCACCTGGGTGGCGCCCTGGGCAGCGGTGACTCTCATCCACTACTGGCTGTTCGCCCGCGAACGCATCGACGTGGACGCGCTGTTCGACCCGCCGGGGCCTAGCCGCATCGCCGACGTTCGCTGGTCCGCGGTCCTCGCATTCCTCGCCGGCATCGTCGCCACCTGGGTGTTCTCCTACGGCGTGCCCGCCTTCCTGCAGGGCCCAGGGGCCCGCGCGCTCGGCGGCGTCGATCTGTCCTGGCTGGCGGGGGCGGCGGTGTCGGGGGTGGTCTACTACCTCGCCGGCCCGCGGTCGGTGGCCGCGCCGGTCCCGCAAGACGGCGTACTGGACGCCGCATGATGGGATACCGGCCTATGGAAGAGCGCGGTGTCATCGGCGGGAACTGCTTGATCGGGGACGTGGGTTGACGGATCTCCTGGTACGCAACGGTCGGCTGCCGGGTCGGCCCGACCCGGTCGACATCGTCGTCGACGCTGGCCGGATCACCGCGATCCGGCCAGCCGGTTCCGCGCCGTCGGACGGACCGGTCACCATTCTGGACGCCGGCGGCGGTCTGCTCACCCCGCCCTACGTCGAGCCGCACGTCCACCTCGACACGGTGCTGACGGCCGGTGAGCCGCGGTGGAACGAGAGCGGCACGCTGTGGGAGGGAATCGCCTGCTGGACCGAGCGCAAGCCTTTACTCAGCCACGACGACGTGATCGGCCGCGTGTTGCAGGTGCTGCGGTGGTACGTCGCGAACGGCGTCCTCCACGTACGCAGCCACGTCGACGTCACCGACCCGTCGCTGGTCGCACTGCGGGCCCTGGTCGAGGTGCGCGAACTGGTCCGCGACGTGGTGAACCTGCAGATAGTGGCCTTTCCCCAGGAGGGCATCTGCTCGTTCCCCGGCGGTGAGCGACTGCTGGGCGAAGCGGTCCGTCTCGGCGTCGACGTGGTGGGGGCCATCCCGCATTACGAGGACACCCGGGAGGACGGCGTACGGTCCCTGGAGATCGCCGTCGCCCTCGCCGCCGAGCACGGACTGCGGGTCGACGTGCACTGCGACGAGATCGACGACGAGCAGTCGCGGTTCGTCGAGGTGCTCGCGACCCAGGCGCTGCGCATCGGCCTACGGGACCGGGTCACCGCGAGCCACACCACGGCCATGGGGTCCTACAACGCCGCCTACGCCTACAAGCTGCAGCGGCTCCTGCTGCGCTCCGGCATCAACCTCGTCTGCAACCCGATGGTGAATCTGCACCTGCAGGGCCGCTTCGACGACTATCCCAAGCGCCGCGGCCTCACCCGGGTCAAGGAGATGCTGGCCGCAGGTGTCAACGTGGCGTTCGGCCACGACGACATCATGGACCCGTGGTTCCCGCTGGGCACGGCCAACCCGGCGCAGGTCGCGCTCGTCGGGGCGCTCGCCACCCAGCTGACTTCGCCCGGTGAGATAGCCGAATGCCATCGCATGGTCACCGAGCGGGCCGCGGCGGTCCTGGGCCTGGACGACCGGTACGGCCTCGCAGTGGGGCGGCCCGCGTCGTTCCTGGTGCTGCCCGCCGCCGACGGCGTCGACGTACTGCGCCGCCAGGTGCGGCCGCGCTATGTCCTCGCGCACGGTCGCGTCGTGGCCGAGGCGCCGGTGGCAGACACCGTGCTGCACTGGCCCGGCGAGGAGCCCCGGCCGGTCGACTTCGTCCGCGACGCCGACCGGCCGAAGGGAGCCGGCCGGGCGCCAGCCTTCCTCCGCGTGGCCGAACCCGAGCCGGCTCGCGTGGCTGAGCCGGCCGCGGGCGCCGAGCCCGACGTGCGGGCCATCCGTGACGCGACCCGTCCCGCCGATCCGGTCACCTGGCCCGGCGGTGCAACCGCCGCGGCCATTCTCAGCTTCGACCTCGACGCCGAGGCGGTCGTGCTGACCGCCGATCCCACCAACGCCACGCGCCTGTCGGTGATGTCCCATCAGGCGTACGGCCCACTGACCGGGGCGCCTCGGATCCTGCGGCTGCTGCAGCGGCACGGGCTGCGAGCGACGTTCTACGTGCCCGGTTACACCGCGGAGCGCTACCCGGAACTGGTGGGCAAGATCGCCGACGCCGGGCACGAGATAGCCCACCACGGCTACCTGCACGAAGCGGTGCGCGGCATGTCGCCCGCGGACGAGGCGACGATGCTCGACCGGGGCCTCACCGCGCTGAAGCGGGTCGCGGGGCTGCGGCCCGTCGGCTACCGGGCGCCCATGTGGGAGACCACCTACGCCACCCCGGGCCTGCTCCTGGACCGCGGGTTCGAGTACGACAGCAGCCTCATGGACTGCGACGTGCCGTACGTCCTGGCCGAGCACGGCGGGCCGGACGCGCGTTCCCTGGTCGAGATCCCGGTGCATTGGGCGCTGGACGACTGGGAGCAGTACGCCTACGTACCCGAGGTGTTCGGGTCGGGGCTTATCGAGAGCCCTGCCAAGGTGCTCGAAATGTGGTCGCTGGAGCTGCGCGCGATCTACGACGACGGCGGCTGCTTCTCGCTGACGAACCACCCTTTCCTGTCCGGCCGGCCGGCCCGCCTGCGCGCCCTCGAACAGCTCATCGAGATGATGAAGTCCCTGCCCACCCTGTGGATCGCCCCGGCGGGGGACGTCGCCCGGCATGTCCGATCCATGAACCTCGCGCCGCGGTCTTTCCCGCAGCCGATGCTCGGGTGACGCGGCGGCTTCACGATCACAGTGCCATTCACGACCAGTGCCATCGCAGAGCAGGGCCAGGGCGGCAGGCCCGGGACAAGAGCGGGAAAGCGAGAAGAACGTGACAGAGGGTACCGACGTGGGCGCGGCTGACGGGATCGCGGGGCCGGACGGCATCGTCGGGCCGGTGTCGGGTACCCAGGTGCCGCGGTTCGCCGGCAGTTCGACGTTCGCCCGTCTTCCCCGGGTCGACGAGGTACCGGATTATTCGGTCGCCGTGCTCGGCGCGCCGTTCGACGGCGGCACGTCGTTTCGCCCCGGCGCCCGGTTCGGACCGGCCGCGGTGCGGCAGGCATCCCGCAACCTGCGGCCCGCCTACCATCCCGACCTCGACGTGGCGCCCTACCAGCGGGTGCAGGTCGTCGACGCGGGTGACGTGCCCTGCAATCCCTTCTCCATCGACGAGGCGCTGGAGCAGATCGACCGGCACGCCGCCGACCTGGTTTCCGACCGGCACCGGCTGATCACGATCGGCGGAGACCATACGGTCGCGCTGCCGCTGCTGCGCGCCGTGACACGGGTGCACGGCCCGGTCGCCCTCGTCCACTTCGACGCCCATCTCGACACCTGGGACACCTACTTCGGCGCCGAGCGCACGCACGGGACGATCTTCCGCCGCGCCTTCGAGGAAGGGCTCCTGGTCGAGGACCACTCCATCCACGTCGGGACCCGCGGGCCGCTGTACAGCGGGCAGGACCTCATCGACGACGCGAGCTTCGGCTTCCAGGTGGTCCGCGCGGGCGACCTCGACCTGCTAGGCATCGAGGGCGTGGTGGACCGGATCCGCACGCGGATCGGTGACGCGCCGGTGTACCTGTCGGTCGACATCGACGTGCTCGACCCGGCCTTCGCGCCGGGCACCGGCACCCCGGAGATGGGCGGCTTCACCTCCCGGGAGCTACTGCATCTGCTGCGGGGTCTGCCCGGCGACTCGCTGGTCGCCGCCGACGTCGTCGAAGTGAGTCCCGCCTACGACCACGCCGAGGTGACCTCGCTCGCCGCAGCCACAGTCGTCTATGACGTCACGGCGCTGATGGCCGGTCCAGGCCCGAACGCGCGGGCAGGCCACCCTCGCACGCGCCCGGTCGGCTGACTCGGTGGTGTTCGGCCCGGGATCCTGATCGTCGCCGGTCACTCGGCACCTCGGGTGACCAGCCGCCGGGCGCGCGGCACCGGGTCGAGCACCGTCACTCGCCGAAGCGCTTGCCCATCTCGGCCGTCAGAGCCGGCCAGACGTCCGGATCGTGGCCGGGCACCAGTCGGTATCCGCGGGCCGCCGCGACGCTCTTCAGCCGCCGGATCGGCTCGATCGTCTCCTCCGCGCTGACCCCGATGAAGCCACCGACCGCCCGCTCGTGCTCGATGTTCTCGGTGAGGTCGGCCGCGTCGAACGCGAACACGAACCCGCCGCCGCCGACCGAGTCGTCCAGTTCCACGATGAAGCTCTGGTGTCCCGGGGTGTGCCCGGCGGTGAGCACGGCGGTGACGCCCGGTGCGATCTCCGCGTCGCCGTCCGCGAGCCGCCACTCGATGCGCGGGTCGTCGAAGTCGATCCGGTAGATGGCGTGGCGTTCCGGTTCGGGGTGGTCGGACAGGCCGTACGCGAGCTCGGCGCGCTGGGCGTGCACCGGTACCCGGCCAGCGAAGTGCTTCAGGCCGCCCGCGTGGTCCAGATGCAGGTGGCTGACCGCGACCGCGTGGATGTCATCGATGTCGATGCCGGCCTCGGCCAGCGCCTCGGGCAGCGGCTCGCCGGGTCCGGGCAGCACCGCATGGTAGCCGGCGCGGCCGTGGAACCGGGCGGCGAGCGCCGGATCGCGGATCAGCGCGGTGTTGAAGCCGGTGTCCAGCAGCACCCAGCCGTCGCCGTCGATCTGGAGCAGCAGGCCGGGTACCGGTTCGCGCAGGCGCACGCTGTCCGGTGCCCCGTACACCGATACGGATTTGGGTAGTTCCTCCCACCCCAGGGTGAGCGGCACGATTGCCGTGACTGCCATCGTCACTCCTCAATGCCGGCGGCCGCGCCCGCGGCCGCCGGCTGTCGAAAGGGGGTCAGCCGACCGAAAGGGCGGCGAGGCTGAGCGCGTTCGGCACGGCGACCGCATGCGCCGCCTCCACGCCCTTGAGCCAGGGCTGGGCGACCATGAAGTCGTCCTGACTGACCAGGTTGTACCAGCACCCGGTGGCCACCGACAGCGCGCCGATCTCGGAGAACGTCGCGGCGTCCCCGGTCGTCGCGCCGTCGGCCAGTTTCTTGGTGATCTCGTCCGTGGAGCAGTGCAGGTAGTTCAGCCCGCCGGTCGGGTCGAAGCTGATGTGCGCCCAGGTGTACGCCGGCGCGGCGTCCGGCCAGCCCGTCGTCGCCAGCAGGTCCGGCGCGCCCTTCGGGTCACCGACCCAGCCGAAGATCTGCGAGGTCGGGTAGGACTGCACCTTCACGGTCAGCCCGAGCGGGGCAAGCTGCGCCGAGATCAGGTTGGCCACCAGTTGGTTGTCGGTCGACTGGGAGTCGTACCCGACGGTGATGCTCTTCTTGTCCGCCGGCAGAGTACCGACCAGCTTCTGTAGCGCGCTCGTGTTGTGCGGGATGTTCTGCGCCGCCTGGCCCGCCGGCAGCTGGTGGGCCGGGTAGGCCTGGTCGCCCCGCTTGCCCCGGCCGAAGTACGCCTGCTTGAAGATCTGGTCCACGTCCAGTGCCTGCAACAGAGCGGTCCGGTTGTCCGCCGTGGTCAGGAAGCTGGTCGACGGGTTGACGTAGAGGTAGTCCGACATCATGGTCGGCAGCGAGTACGCCTTGATGTTCTTCATGGTCAGGTACGAGCGGACCGCCGACTGTGGCAGGTCGTGCAGGATCGCGGCCAACTGTCCCTTGTTGAACATCAGCTGTTGGGTCGACGGATCGGTCAGTACCGGAATGTCCACAGTGGTGAAGTACGGCTTGCTGCCCCAGTACTTGTCGAACGCGGCCATTGCGTAGTGCGAGCCGACCTTCGCGTCGGTCAGCGTGTACGGCCCGGTACCGGCGTCGTGCGTCTGCAGGTAGGTCTGCGCGAAGTCCTTGCCGGCGTTGGCGGACAGGGCGGTGGGGCTCATCATCTTCGGCCCGTACGCGGAGGCGAGGTAGTCCAGGAACACCGGGTTGCTGTCCTTGAGGGTGACGGTCACCCCGTAGTCGCCCTGGGTGGTCACCGAGGCCACATCGGACACCATGTACGCCGGCCCCTGGTTGACCCCGAGCCGCCGGTCGAACGACGACTTGACGGCGGCGCTGGTGAACGGCGTCCCGTCGTGGAACAGCACGCCCTGGCGCAGTTGGAAGGTGAAGACCTTGTGGTCGGCCGACTCGGTCCAGTTGGTCGCCAGGCCCGCGACGATCTTCGGGTCGGGGGCGCCGCCCTGGTAGGCCAGCAGGCCCTCGTAGATGTTCGTGGTCAGCA